>JAHHTY010000013.1 GCA_020024325.1 Negativibacillus sp. | reverse complement strand
AGATAGACCCTTATAGGGTCTGTTCAAACCACCCGTTCAACGGGTGGTTTTGATTTGTTTAAAATATTTTAAGTTGTAAACGATACTTTCGACCTTATTTTTACTTGGCTATCTGAAAATATTTTGTATTATCATTTTTGAGATATTTTAGGATACTATAATATCGTATAAATAGAACTTTAGAACTTTTTATACCATTTCTCTTCCAAGCTGAAAGGCAACCTCAATCGTAAATTCAGTAGAGGAAATAAATAGCATAGCAAGAGCCGTTCCGAACAAAAACCCGGTAATAACCCGACGAATATTTCCACTCTCATAATCTGTCAGCTGCTGTAAAAAACCATCGATAATCATCGGAAGCATTAGTATAAGATAAATGTACCATTTAGAGATACCAAAAAAAAATAAAAAAATCGGGGATAATATAATACCTGCCAGCTCACCGGTGCATCGGGCACACAGAGGAAACTGCTTTCTTTTATAGAAGAAAGAACGGTCACTGCGGCAATGGCAGCCAAAGATGATCGGAAGCCAGCGGTAAAGCCAATCCAACATATTTTACATAAAGATGCCGAAGGTAAAGGCAGCAGTAAAAATAAAGATATAGTATAGAACTAAAAGAATAACCGAAATTAAAGCGCCGATACCTGCGGCTTTCGAAGTTTTAGGTTTTGTATCCTTCCAAACTAAAAATAAAACTAAGCCAACAACCGGAATACAGCAGCCCAGCAAGCCCCAGCCGATGCCACCATTATCCACTACTGGCGGGGTTTGATTTTGTACAAAGCCGCAGTTTGAACATACATTAGAAAATTCGTTCATTGGCTGTCCACAATTTTTACAAAACATGATAAATCCCTCCTTAAAAGACAGTTTATCGAACTTTTTCTTTGATGTCAATAGAAATTTATATCGTCAAAATAGACTAAAATCAAAAAGTTTTTTTGTAAGCTGACAAGGGAATCAATCCTATTGACCGCCTAATATATTATCAGTATAATTAAAATAAATCAAATTGTCCAATGAAAGTGAAAACTTTCTGTCATTAAAAAACTGCTTTACAAAGGAGAATTTCTATGAGAAAGATTGTTTTGTACGGTACAGGAACATGAGGCGGCTGCCCAGTAGTGAAAGAGGTTCTTTCAGAAAACGGTGTTCAGTATATGTATGTGGATATTTGCGAAAGTGTCGGTAAACTTAAAAGTTTTTTGAAAATCAGAGATACTTCCGATGCACACAAAGAAGTTAGAAAAGAACATCGGGCTGGTATTCCGTGTTTGGTGATTGATGATGAGGTTATTTTAGTTGAGGGTGCAGATCATGCCCGTCATTTAATTGAAAAATATCACCTGAAAGATAAATAATGACATAAAAAAACTTCGCTATGCAGCGAAGTTTTTTTATGTCATTATTTTGCGTAATCAACAGCGCGATTTTCACGAATGATATTTACTTTAATCTGACCCGGATATTCCATCTCAGATTCAATTTTATTTACAATCTCTCTTGCAATAATGGTCATCTTATCGTCGGTGATCACATCAGGACGAACCATAATGCGAATTTCACGTCCTGCCTGAACAGCAAAACATTTTTCAACCCCTTCAAAGGAGTTTGCAATTTCTTCCAATTTCTCTAAACGTTTAATATAGTTTTCTACATTTTCACGTCTTGCACCGGGTCTTGCGGCACTGATAGCATCTGCAGCCTGTACAATGCAAGCAACCAATGTTTTTGGCTCAACATCTCCGTGGTGAGCTTCAATAGCATGGATAACGGCGGCACTTTCTTTATATTTTCTTGCAAGGTCAACACCGATTTTAACATGACTTCCCTCAATTTCGTGGGTCAAAGCCTTGCCGATATCGTGAATTAAACCTGCACGTTTTGCGGTAGCAACATCAGCTCCCAGCTCGGCTGCCATAACACCTGCAAGGTTTGCAACCTCAATGGAGTGCTGAAGAACATTCTGTCCATAGCTGGAGCGGTATCTCATACGACCCAGTAGTTTAATTAAATCTGGGTGCATTCCATGTACGTTGGTTTCCAGAACAGCACGTTCACCGTCCTGCTTAATTTTAGTTTCAATTTCTCGCTGTGCTTTTTCCACCATTTCTTCAATTCTTGCAGGGTGGATTCTTCCGTCTTGAATCAGTCTTTCCAAAGCAGTGCGGGCAATCTCACGTTTTACAGCATCGTGACTGGAAAGTGTGATTGCTTCCGGTGTGTCATCAATAATCAGGTCAACGCCGGTCAGGGTTTCTAAGGTGCGAATATTCCTTCCCTCTCGTCCAATAATTCTGCCTTTCATCTCATCGTTTGGCAAAGATACTACCGATACGGTTACCTCACCAACATAATCAGAAGCACATTTCTGAATTGCAGTTGCAATAATTTCTTTAGCCCGCTGGTCAGATTCGTCTTTGAATTTTTGCTCATACAAGTTGATCTTCAATGCTTTTTCATGCACAAGTTCATTTTCCAAACTGGACAGCAGATATTCTTTTGCCTGCTCTGCGGTATATCCGGAGATTTTTTCCAATACCTCAAACTGGTTTGCTTTAATATCGTCTGCTTCTTTTAGTTTCAGTTCTGCTTCTTTAATTTTGTTTTGGAGAGTTTCTTCTTTTTTCTCAAGGTTATCCAGCTTGCGGTCGATAGATTCTTCCTTTTGCTGAACACGGCGCTCTAAACGCTGTACCTCATTACGACGCTCTTTAACTTCTTTTTCAGATTCTGTTCTTTGTTTGTGAATTTCGTCTTTTGCCTCAACTAAAGCTTCTTTTTTCTTTACCTCTGCTTCTTTAATAGCATCGCCAACAATACGCTTAGCTTCTTCTTCGGCAGTTCCCAATTCAGCCTCTGCTACTTTTTTGCGATACCGAATTCCAACAGGGAAAGCAATCGCACAGCCTACTGCCAGGGAAAGCAGAATACAGGCCACATAGCCCATGATAGGTTCCATGAAGACAGATTCCTCCTTTACCAATTTTGTGCAAAGATTTTAGGGACAGCCCCCGCAGGGTTCTGCCCTTGAGAATTGTAAAAGTTGTTGCAGAATTTTTTAGGATACAGCAAAAAAATCTGAAGCAACCACATCAAAAATGTGTCGCTCAGAGGAATCTCAAAAATACAGGAGAAAGAATCGAAGTGACCTGTTTGTCTGTATTATTTTTTACTATAAGTAATAAAAATAAAATAAAATCCCGAAAGGATATATCTTGTTACAAGAAATGGGCAATAAAACACATTATTTTCTAAAAAAGCAGGAATATTGCAGTTCGTACAGGAAATCCTCTCTATTACGGGGTCGTTTCGAAAACTATATCAATCTCAAATCATTTGAAACAAAACTCTGAATAAATCGTTTTTGCATTGCCAAAAAATACCGCAACCCAAAAAGCGGGTCCCCTGTTTTTCATCAATCATTTTTGAGCAGTCTGCTCAAAAAAATCCGGCAACCCGCCGGAAAGGCCTTCTTCGTAAACAGGGGTAAAAAAATCTGCACTTTAATATAAATTTGCCAACATATTTTTTATAAAAATATGAATGGTATATATTCATTTTATCTGTTATTAGAAGACTTGTCAAGAAAATTGTGTTGACAATTAAGGCTTGGGGTGGTAACATGGAGATTAAAATAAAGAGAATATCCCAAATCGATGAAAGGGACGCTTTATCACCGCGCTTTTAAAGCATTTTGCAAACCAGAGAACAGGCACATATCATTGCTGGAAGTGCCTGCTGCAAAATAAGTGTAAAGACACCACCCTGGAGAGTGTGCGAATTGGAACGTTTCCGATTAAGCATGACGCAAAGGCGGCGTTATCGCCTAAATGAGAGATATACCCTAAAAAATAGGGTATATAATACGGGTGGAACCGTGGAGCATCTAAAGCTTCATCCCATAGAGATGGGATGAAGCTTTTTATTTTTATAACTTGATTGCTTTGAAAGGAGGAACGCCAATGGAGGATACCCAAACGTATGACAATACAGAAAAAAAAGAAACAACACAAGATGAGGTTTGTGATATTTACGATATCTATGGAAACCGTACAGGAAAAACCTTTATAAGAGGTGAACCGCTGTCTGATGGACAATATGTAATGGTGGTCGATGTATGGATTGTCAATAGTAAAGATGAGATTTTAATTCAAAAGCGTTCCCCTTATAAAAAGGATTTGCCGGGAACGTGGGCTACTCACAGCGGATGTGTTTTGGCAGGAGAAACCTCGTTGCAGGCTTGTGTCCGAGAACCGATGGAGGAAATCGGAATCCACATCAAGCAAAATCAAATTCACAAACTCAATCGAAAATTAAGAGGAAAGCTTCTTTCGGAAAACTTTGTGGTTGAGCAAAATTTTGACATTAACGATGCTGTTTTGCAGGAAGAAGAGGTTAGCCAGATAAAGTGGGTGACGGTTCCTCAGCTAAAGCAGATGGCAAATCGTCGGGAATTTTACCGTTATCCGGAATTTTTTGATGTGGTAAGATTTTTGGAAGAACGAAAACGACGCAGGAAATCATAAATAAATTTTTGATATTATCAAAGGAGGTACCATATATGATCCATGTAACATTAAAAGACAAAAGTGTAAAAGAATTTCAGGCAGGCGTATCTGTCATTGATGTAGCAAAAAGTTTGGGTGCAGGTTTAGCAAAGGCAGCTTGCTGTGGCAAAATTGATGGCGAGGTGGTTGATTTAAGAACACCAATCACCAAAGATTGCGACCTCGAAATTTGTACTTTTAGCGACGAGGATGGTAAAAAAGCATTTTGGCATACTGCTGCCCATGTAATGGCACAGGCAATTCAACACCTGTTCCCTCAGTCAAAATTCGGTATCGGTCCTGCACTGGAAAATGGCTGGTACTATGATATTGGTGGAGTAAAACCATTTACACCGGATCAATTTGCAGCAATTGAGGCAGAGATGAAAAAAATTGTCAAAGCAGATTTGCCGGTAGAAAAACGTATTATCACAGTAGAAGAAGGCAGAGAGTTGTTTGCCGGTCAGGATTATAAACTGGAATTGCTGGAAGAATATGCTCAAAAAGGCTGGGAACTTAGCATATATACACAGGGTGACTTCACCGATCTGTGTGCAGGCCCTCACCTGATGACAACAGCAGCAATTAAAGCAGTCAAATTAACTCAGGCAACCAGTGCATACTGGCGAGGAGATGCCGCTCGTGATACAATGTGCCGTATGTATGGCATTGCTTATCCAAAAGCAAGTGAACTGGACGCATATTTGCAGCAGCAGGAAGAAGCACGTCGCCGTGACCACAACAAAATTGGTAGAGAATTAGAATACTTCACCACTGTTGAAGAAATTGGACAAGGTTTGCCGGTTATTTTGCCAAATGGTGCAAAGGTAATTCAGCAGCTTCAGCGTTGGATTGAGGATACCGAAGAACAGCGTGGTTATATGCTGACCAAGACCCCTTATATGGCAAAACGTGAGCTGTATAAAATCAGTGGCCACTGGGATCATTATCTGGATGGTATGTTTGTTTTGGGTGATCCACATGATGAAACAAAAGAATGTTTCGCATTGCGTCCGATGACCTGTCCTTTCCAGTATCAGGTTTTCCTCAATCGTGCCCGTTCTTACCGTGATCTGCCAATGCGTTTAAACGAAACATCTACCCTGTTCCGCAACGAGGATTCAGGTGAGATGCATGGCTTGATTCGAGTACGTCAGTTCACCATCTCGGAAGGACATTTAATCATTCGTCCGGACCAGTTGGAAGATGAATTCCGTGGATGTTTGGAACTTGCAAGATACTGTCTGGAAACAGTAGGTCTTGCTGATGATGTAAGCTACCGCTTCAGCCAGTGGGATCCAAAACGTACCGATAAGTATGAAGGTACAGCAGAACAGTGGGAAGAAGCACAAGGTGCAATGAAAAAGATTTTAGATCATCAGGGTCTGGATTATAAAATCGGTATTGATGAAGCAGCATTCTACGGACCAAAACTGGATATTCAGATTAAGAACGTATTCGGTAAAGAAGATACCTTAATCACTATCCAAATTGATATGCTGTTGGCACAGAAGTTCGGCATGACCTATGTTGGTGAAGATGGTAAAGACCATACACCATACATCATTCACCGTACTTCCATTGGATGTTATGAGCGTACTTTGGCACTGCTGCTGGAAAAATATGCAGGAGCACTGCCAACATGGCTGATGCCAACTCAGGCAATGATTATTCCGATCAGTGAAAAACACCATGATTATGCTCAGCAAGTGCTGGAAAAACTCAAATCGGCAGGCATTCGTGTGGAAGCTGATTGGCGTGCTGAAAAGATGGGCTATAAGATTCGTGAGGCTCAGCTCAAGAAGATTCCATATATGCTGGTTGTGGGTGAAAAGGAAGCTGCTGATGGTACAGTTGCAGTTCGTACTCGCAAAGAAGGCGACGGTGGTGTTATGTCTGTAGATGATTTCGTTGCTATGATTACCGAAGAAATTCGTACCAAAAGCAAAACCACTGCTGTCATCAACAAATAGTCAATTTGTTTTGATTGATTTATAGCAGATAAATCTTGCAGCTAAAGTAATTTTATGGAATCAAACCGCTCTACTTTGAAATACTCTATTTTTTCATTGTAGATATTAAAAAGTCGTGAAATACCCAATACTAAAAGAAATAAAAGAATAACTCAAAAAGCGATATTTCTCTCCCCTTGTGGAAGAGAAATATCGCTTTTTTATGCCTTCATATTAGATGATGAAAAATATTTTGAGTTCTTAAATTATAGAAATCCGTAGACTCTGAAATTTACCGATAAAGTCAATGATTTGCTTAAAAACACCTATATGATTTAAATTTGCAGGGAGTGTTTAAACAATAATTTCTACATATTTTAATTTTTGTTATTCTCTAAAATTTTCTGAAAAGAATCCTGATGATATAACAGAAAAATGTCATCATCAATCGGTGTTGCAGCTGAGATTTATTTCTCTTTTACAACCCCAAACCTCTTTGTGTATCATAACACCCGCTTCTAAGCCCTTGTAAATCCATTGTCACAAACGAAAATCCCAGCTTTAATATTTCCTTTGATATTTTCTCTTTTTTTTGCAGTAAAATATCAAAATCTTTTGGTAATATTTCGATGCGGGCAAGATTTTCATGCACTCTCAGTCGGCATTGCTCAAATCCTTCCTGATGCAGAAATGCTTCGCCTTTTTCAATTTTTTGCAGGGTTTTACGGTCTAATGGTGTATCATATGGTATGCGGGTTGCAAGGCATGGTGTAGCAGGTTTTGAAGCACAATCAAGCCCCATCTCTGCTGCCAGTTGACGAACCTGTTCTTTTGTAAAACCATTTTCGGCAAGAGGGCTTTGAACTTTTAGTTCACGAATTGCCCGAATTCCGGGACGATACGTCTTGAGGTCATCGGCATTGGTTCCATCCATCACTATCGCATAGCCATTTTCTCTTGCAAAATTGATTGCATGGGAAAACAGTTCTTTCTTGCAGTGATAACACCTTTCGATTCCATTTTGAACTACCTGAGGACAGGCAAGTTCATCAATTTCCAAAACAATGTGGCGAATCCCTAAATTGCTTGTAATTCTTTTGGCTTCCTGTAAATCTGCCTGAGGATGCAGTGCTGTGGCAAAGGTTACGGCAGCGATATTATCGTTTGGCAGCCCTGCCTGTTTTGCTGCTAGGCAGCAGCTGTACAATAATACAGTACTGTCTACCCCTGCAGAGAAAGCAACGCAGATGCGTTGCTGTAGCGGCTCAATCAATTTTTGTATCAGTTGCTCTATCATTCTTCTGCTCCTTTCAGCAGTGCAACACCCCGAAGGCCAGCACAATTCTTTTTATGCTGCCTGTTTTGCTTCCTGCTGTCCATTCTGTTGTATTTGGTAACTTCCATCTCCTTGCAAAAAATCTGCCAACTGCTGTGACAGTGTTTGCAAATTGTGTTTATCAAAAGGTGACCTTAGTTCTGTCTTTTCCAGCACAGTCATAAAGTCATGCTCTATATTTTGGTTTACTAAATCAAAATAAGTTTCCAACGCCTCATTATAATCCTTGAGTCCTCTTTGCAAAAATTCCAGTGCCACACAGCCGGATAATGCATAATCAACAGCATAAAAAGGGGTGTCAAAATACTGGTTAATCGTAAACCAACCTTTGGAAAAACGTTCTATATCAAAGTATGGGGATTCTACCACCAACCCGTATTCCATTGCAAGTTCTTGATACAATTGGTTTAGTTCATCAATTGTCATATTTGGATTATCATAAACAATCTCTTGAAATTCATCGTTCATGGCTGCGGTCAAAATTCCAGAAGCCAAGGTATAAACGTGGTAGCGTCTTGCGGTTCCTGCCGATTCTCCGTAAAACTCTTCATAAAAAGGCAAAGTCAGCATCTCCATTGCCTGTGAATGAATTTCACAGATATCCATGCTGCGTCCTTCACTTTGTGAGCCTTGATGAATCTGCTGCCACATTGCAAAGCAGTGCCCAAATTCGTGCGCAATACTGGATACATCTGTTTGACTGCCATCCATATTAGCAAACAGGAATGGTGTGTTTAACGAGAACATCAGTGTACTAAAGGTAATGTTTGCCTTTACTGTGGATGGCGCAGCATCAATAAATTCGTGGGAAAATAGGTAAGAATAGCACTCCCCTGTTTGCTGCGACATATTTTTATAAATAGTTTGAAAGCGGTTTAAGGTATCCTCCCAACTGCCCTGCGGCACAGGAGAAGGCTCGCCCAACAAGTAGATATAACCCGGTTTTTCCCGATTTTCTGCACGAGCATAAAAATCCTGAAGATATCCTCGGTAAACAGGAACCAACGTTTGTTTCAGGTTTTCCCGAAATTCTTTAATATCTTTTCTGGTGTAACTGGATCGCAGCATTTGAAGATCTGCCATTTCGGTGTAACTGCTGTACCCCATTTTTTTTGCCATTTGATTTCGAATGGATACCAGCTCTAAGAAAAGTTTCCCTAACTGTTGGTTATATTTTTCCACAAACTGGGATGAATAGGCCTCTTGACCTTCTGGAGCTAAGGATGAGTATAAAACTTCACCTTCAGGAGTTGTCACCGTTGCCTGTGCAAATTCATAATAATATCGACTTTCCAGCTTTTTTTCTTCTTCCTGTAAAGAAAGTATATCGCCGGAACTTGCCTGAGAAGTCATTTGTAAATCTTCAGCTTGACTTTCACCAAAGATTTTTTTACTCATCGAAGCAAAACGAGAAGATTGCAGCTCATTAAATAACCGATCATACTGATTTTGAATTCGTGTATCCCATATATTAAGATAGTCCATTTCTTTACTGAAATACTCATTGGTTACATCTGCATAATTGTGTATCTGTGCAATTACCATCATGCTATAAAAATCCTGCGTTGCTTTGCCGATTTTTTTTAAGCTGCTAATGATTCTAAATGGAAAAAAGTCATTTTTTACCTGTTGTTGTGCGGTCTGTATCAAATTTAAAATAGATTCTCCATCCGGCCGTTGATACTCTACTTCGGAAAAGTGCAGCTCTGTCGGTTCCAGCCGTTGTTTCACGGTACAACCTGCCAGCGACCCCAGCATTAACGATACCGACAGACACAATGCTGTCATGCGCACGATGTTTTTTCTGACTGCTCCCTTAAAAATTTGCCTCAAAATTTTTCCCTCCTTTTTTCTCAGTATATCATATTTATTTAATATAAAACTGAATTTTTTTAAAATAAAAGAGGTCGGGATTTTCCCGACCTCTAAAATAGGATAATTTGACTTAGAGTCCGCAAATTGCTTTTACTGCATAAGCAACGGCAATTCCGACATAGTTTCCTGCTGCACCTGCAAGAACGCCCATAATCAAACCAACGTTGATCAAAGACTTCCAGTTTGCACCTGCAGCAGTCAGAGAAGCGGTTGGACCATCAACGATACAACCTACCATGGACAGAACAACATACTCATATTTGATCTTCAACAGACGGCAGATGACAAGGTGAAGGAGGATACATCCAACCAACATAAGGAATACATACAGAGTCATCATGAATGCAGAGCCAAAGAACTGTTTGAGATCTACTGCAAAGCCAATGGTGGAAAGGAAGGTCAAAGAGATAAACAGACCTAAATCCAGGTTACCACGCAGTTTCTGTACCGGTTTGAGCTGCGCAATGCAGATAGAAACGGTTGTCAGAAGAAGCAGTCTTCCTGCTTTCCAGAAATCGGCTGGGAAAATTGCCTGAGCAAGGGCAGTTGTTACAAAGGTGACACCAAAACCAATGGTCAGCAACCATGCAATATCACGGATAGACCATTTTTTATCGGACATCAAAGGCTCTTTATCGCCGGATTCCAGTTCGTTCTGGGTAAACTGATATGGCCACAG
Source organism: Negativibacillus sp. (assembly GCA_020024325.1). Taxonomy (GTDB): domain Bacteria; phylum Bacillota; class Clostridia; order Oscillospirales; family Ruminococcaceae; genus Negativibacillus. The sequence continues at coordinate 27,302 of JAHHTY010000013.1, read as the reverse complement.
TTTGTTCCAACGCTTAGAAGCTTTCATTAACATTGGTGCTGCAAACAAGAATACCATCAATGGGGTAGAAACAACATAGTCAGCGGCATTTGCAGCGGCAAGTGTTTCTCTGGAGCAATCCAAACCGGTTGCAATGGCTGTCAAGTTTGGGGTACCGCCGGTATATGTTCCTACGAACATACCTGCACACTTCCAGCCTTCCACAATCTTTGGCGCAAAAATGATACCTAAACCGATTGCGACCAAACAAACCGATCCAATTGCGGACAGCAGCGCCAGAACGGGTTCTTTATTAAGTTTTTTAAGCTCACCTAAATTCATGCTGAGCATACAAATTGAAATAGACAGTGGCACACAATAGGTTGAGAGCATTCCGTAAACATCATGGGAGATCGGCACAATTCCGGTGTTGGAAAGGATGATACCAAACACAACAACGGTCAGAACCGGTCCGAGCGATTTGAATACTTTGTATCGCTGCAGCCAGAGTGAGAATGCCACCATCAGCAAAATGACGAACATCAGTCCGTCAGTACGGGTAATAAGGGCTTCCATATTCTTCTCCTTTTCTAAATAAAGTCATCATGGACAATAATTATCCTATTTATTTGTCCATGAAATAATCATATCCGCTTATTTTTTGTGTTTTTTGACATGATTATATCTAACTTATTATTTATAAATTATAACATATTTGTAAAAGGAAATCAATAACCTTTATGGTATTTTTCGGCAATATGCGTAAAAAAACATCCAAAAAATACAATGTTTATATAAATATAATCTGTGCATAATAAAAGTAATACTTCTGAAATATTAGAAGTAAATTTTAGACAGGAGTGATTTTAATGTCAATGAACCTTCCTACTATTCTTACCGGAGCTGCTGTAACAGCTGCTGTTGGTACCGCTGCTTATATGATGACTGGAAAAAAGAAAAATAACGCAAAACAGTTGAAGAAAAAAGCCGGAAAAGCTGTTCAAGCGGTTGGCGAAATTGTAGATAGCATCTCCAGTATTATGGGCTAATCGAAAATTTTAAAAGAACTTGCACCCTATCTGTTGGATGGTATGATATATTATCTAACAGATAGGGTGTTTTTTATGCCTAAAAAGAAAAAGGAAGTAATTTCAAGGTCCAAACATCGGAGGGTGCTCAAAAGGAAGAATGTCTGTCAAAAAATGAGTAAAGAGAAAATTATTTTCGTAACGATACAGTGAAGAAAACTTTTACTATGACCACTGTTCTATTGCTTTAATTAAAAAGCAAATGGAGTGTCTTTATTGTAAAAATGACAAACAAATCAGAAAACGGCTGGAATAATGTTTGATCTGAAAGTTTGTCTGATTTTTTGTGCTTCATTTTAGCCTATTATCATATACTTTCTATTGATATTGTTATAATTTGCAGATAGATTTTTAAAAAATATAACACAATCCATCAAAATTGTGTTACAATATACATAAACGAAGTGATTGAATCACTTCAAAAAATTTAAGGGAGTGTGTATTTATGTCATCTTTGATTAGCGCGGACAACACATGGGTATTATGGGGGCTTCTCGTAGGAGATGCGGCTCTTGCTATTTGGTTAGAGCAAAAATACAAGTGGGCTTCTAAGATTACAGGCTGCGTACTTGCACTGCTTGGTATGATGATTTTGTCCAATGTGGGCATTATTCCAACCGAGTCACCTGTTTATGACAGTGTATGGTCTTATGTTGTTCCTCTGGCAATCCCACTTCTGTTGTTCCAGTGTAATATCAAAAAGATTGGTAAAGAAAGTGGTAAGCTGCTTATCATCTACCTCATCAGTTCCGTTGGTACTGTAATTGGTGCCTTAACCGGTTTCTTTGCTTTAAACAAATTTGTTCCTGATCTGAATAAAGTTGCGGCAATGTTCTCCGGTACCTACGTTGGCGGTTCTGTTAACTTTGCGGCTATGGCAGATACCTTCGGTGCTTCCGGTGAGCTTAGCTCTCAGGCAGTTGTAGCTGATAACCTGCTGATGGCTTTGTATTTCTTCGTTTTAATTGCAATGCCTTCCATCAATTTCTTCCGCAAACACTACAAACATCCACTGGTAGATGAAGTTGAAGCAGGTGCAGGCAGTTCCACAGAAAACTACTGGAAGGCAAAACCAATGTCTTTGCAAAATATTGCCTTCTGTTTTGCTGCATCCACCATTATTGTTGCAATCTCTACTGCAATCGCAAATTTCTTTGCAGGTCTGTTCCCGGCAGAAGGAGCAACCTTTATTTTGAATCAGTTGCTGGGTAACAAATACTTAATTATGACTACTATCACTATGATTTGTGCAACTGCATTTCCAAAGGTATTCAACGACGCACCTGGAGCAAACGAAATCGGTACTTTCCTGATTTACATCTTCTTTGCTGTAATCGGCGCACCTGCGTCCATCATAAGCATTATCACTCAGGCTCCTCTGCTGTTGGTTTACGCTCTCATTATTGTTGCTTGCAATATGCTGATTACTTTGATCTTTGGTAAAGTATTTAAGTTTAGCCTGGAAGAAGTTATCCTTGCATCCAACGCAAATATCGGCGGTCCTACCACAGCTGCTGCCATGGCAATCTCCAAGGGCTGGAATAAACTGGTTGGTCCTGTTCTTCTGATTGGTACTTTGGGTTATGTTTTGGGTAATTATTATGGTGTTCTGGTCGGCAATCTGCTGAGATAATTTATCACAACCGAACAGGACGAAAAGGGTTCTCCCTTTTCGTCCTGTTATTATCTTCTTACTTTAAACGATAGAGATTTTATATAAAATAAAGGATTAAAATGAAGGAGGACTTTTTCATGCTTTTTGATGGACATGGTGATGTATGGACAGATGTCACCTGCAAACGTGTAGATAAAAATGAAACAGATATTTTTCGCAAATATCATCTGAAAAAATTTCAGGAAGGAAAAGTAACCGGTGGCATCTTTGTTATTTGGATTGACCCACCATACGACAATGACCCTCCTGCACGTTCTAAACAGATTGTAGAAAGTATCAAAGCAGAGATGAAAGATTCTGCTGATCTGCTTAACTTTGTAACAAAATTTGATGACTTTGAAAAAGGCACCAAAGCAGGAAAAATCAATGTTGTAACCGGTATAGAAGGACTTAGCCAGATTGGTGAAGATATTGATATGATTGACTACTTCTACAACGAAGTGGGTGCTCGTCATGCCATGCTGACCTGGAACGAACTGAACGCTCTGGCTACCGGATGCCCTCAGGACCCATCCCGTGGATTGACCGAAGCCGGAAAATTGGCGGTAAAACGGATGGAAAAACTGGGAATGGTTTTGGACGTTTCTCATCTTAATGATAAATCCTTTTGGGATTTAATGAGTATTGCAACCACTCCCGTTATTGCTTCTCACTCAAACTCCCGTACTGTTTGTCCGGCTAAACGCAATCTCACAGATGAGATGCTTAAAGAGATTGCAGCAACCGGCGGACTGGTTGGTATGAACAGTTTGCGTGAATTCATCAGCGAAAAACGTGAAGAACAAAATGTACAGAAATTGTGTGACCATCTGGATTATATCGCTAATCTGATTGGTATTGACCATATTGGTCTGGGATATGATTTCGACGATTATCTGGGCGGCGAAGCTCTCAGTTCTTTCAGCTCAAATCTGGATTCTCCAAGCGGGGATGGCATTTCCAACGAAGCAGAAGCTTATAACCTGATTCTCGAAATGAAAAAACGTGGATACAGTCAGGAAGATTGTGATAAAGTTGCTTACAAAAACTTCTACCGTGTCTTTAAACAGGTTCTTAAATAGCAAAAAGCAAAGAACAGGTTCCGTTTGGAACCTGTTCTTTTATTTTTTCGCCCTATTTTAGAATAACCCGGATAAAGATGTAGCGATTTGCTTTATATAAATTTTATCAAAACAGTTTTCCTCATTTTTTAGCGACTTATCGAGCAAAATGCTATTTTAACATTTTACTCGATATTTTTTCAAAGCTAATTTACAGCCCCTTAACAAACAAATTTTCTGTAAGTGTATAATAATATTGTACTCAACAAGAGGAACGAAGCCGCATCGTTCGTTGGGTATTTGCTCTACCCTCCTCAAAAAAACACACCTCAGAAAAAAACACCTGTCAGCTTTTGCTGACAGGTGTTTTGATTTTCTTTTGAAATTTGTTTTCCTTGACCTAGGTATTAAATATATTTTATAAACTCTTTTATATTGTCTTAATATCATAAAGCCCCTTTCTTAAGATTAAGAAAGGGGCTTTTACAGTGCTTTTGTTAGAGGCGAATGATTAACCTCTGTTTTTGCTCCAAGCTTTCATACGCTCAGATTTATCCAAAATACGTTTTCTCATACGAATGCTCTTTGGTGTAACTTCAATCAGCTCATCATCGGTGATAAACTCGATTGCCTGCTCCAAACTCATAACCTTTGGCGGAATCAGACGGAGTGCATCATCACTGCCTGAAGCACGGGTATTGGTCATATGTTTTTTCTTGCAGACGTTAACAACAATATCCTCATCTTTTGGAGATTGTCCAACAATCATGCCTTCATAAACATCTACACCTGCACCGATGAAGAGGGTTCCTCTTTCCTGTGCATTGTAAAGACCATAAGTTACAGCAGTACCGGTTTCAAATGCAATCAGGGAACCGGTTGCACGTTTTGGAATATCGCCTTTAAATGGCTCATATCCGTAGAATACAGAACTCATAATGCCCTCACCCTTGGTGTCGGTCAAAAATTCGTTACGATAGCCGAACAGACCTCTTGCAGGAACTACAAATTCCAATTTTGTTCTGCCATTGAATGGGTTCATAGAAACAAGAGTACCCTTTCTAACGCCCATTTTTTCCATGACGGAACCGGTTGCAAAATCAGGAACATCTACCACCAGCTGTTCCATTGGTTCCAAAGTTTTTCCGCCTTCCTGCTGGAACAGTACCTGTGGAGTGCTTACCTGGAACTCATAGCCTTCACGGCGCATTGTTTCAATTAAAATAGACAGATGCATTTCTCCGCGACCTGCTACACGGAAAGATTCGGTAGACTCGGTTTCATAAACATGGAGAGAAACGTCTTTCAAAGTTTCTTTAAACAGACGATCACGCAGATGACGGGAAGTCAGGAACTTACCTTCTTTACCTGCAAACGGGCTGTTGTTTACCGAGAAGGTCATTTCAACGGTTGGAGCAGAAATCTTCACAAATTCCAGTGGTTCCGGTGCTTCCGGTGAACAGATGGTTTCACCGATGCTCAGATTTTCAATACCGGAAATGCAAACAATATCACCCACAGTTGCTGTTTGTGCCTGCACTCTCTGCAAGCCCTCAATCTGATACAAGGTAACGATCTTGGAACGGTAGGAAATTTCTGGATTATGGTAATCACAAACAATAACCTGATCGTTAACATGGAGAGTACCTCTTGTAATTCTACCGATACCGATTCTACCAACAAAATCGTTGTAGTCGATAGAGGAAACCAGCATCTGTGCCGGAGCTTCCGGATCACCCTGCGGTGCGGGAATTTCTTCCAGAATGGTATCAAACAGAATATCCAGATTTTCGCCCCTTACTCCCGGTTCAAAAGAAGCGGTTCCTTCTTTACCGGAGCAGTACAAAATCTTGCTTTCCAACTGTTCTTCGTTTGCATCCAAATCAAACAGAAGGTCGTAAACTTCTTCGGTTACCTCTTCGTTTCTTGCATCAGGGCGGTCAGTTTTATTAACAACAATGATAACCTTGTGTCCCAAAGAAAGAGCTTTAGATAATACAAAGCGAGTTTGTGGCATTGGACCCTCAAAAGAGTCTACCAGCAAAATAACACCATCTACCATCTTGAGGATACGCTCTACCTCGCCGCCAAAGTCAGCGTGTCCTGGAGTATCGATAATGTTGATTTTGGTACCTTTATAGTTGATTGCAGTATTTTTGGCAAGAATCGTAATTCCTCTTTCTCTTTCCAGGTCACCATTATCCATGACACGGTCCTGCACCGACTGATTTTCACGGAAAGTTCCGCTTTGTTTTAGCATCTGGTCAACCAGCGTTGTTTTACCGTGGTCAACGTGTGCGATGATAGCGATGTTTCTTAAATCGTTTCTAATCACGTTAAATTCTCCTTCTAAAAAATACCGGATATGACATCCCTGTCAAAATCCGGTTTTATCCATTCCCAATATCTTCTTAAAAATTTGATTTCATAACGAAAATTTCTTTCTTCATTATATATCGAAAATCCCGCAGTTTCCACCTTTTTTGAAATTTCCCTTGTATTGCATAAAGCGATTGCCCCTGTTTCCTTTGTTTTTGTTTAGAATGTAAAATCCTATTAAAAAAATTAAGCGTTCCATCTAATATTTGCCCTCTTATGCCTGTCCATGTTATAATAAAAACACCATTTTGAAAAATAACCTTGCCGAATTTTTGGGATTTTACACTGTTTTTCCTAAAAAGAAGGCAAATCAATAGGAGGTATTTCTCTATGCCCGACCGACCAAAACGAGTTGCCGCTATTCACGACCTTTCCGGTTTTGGACGCTGCTCCCTTTCTGTAATCCTTCCAACGCTGTCTGTTATGGGGGTTCAGGTCTGCCCTGTTCCAACAGCTGTTTTTTCCACACATACCGGTGGATTGGGGGAGGTGCAGCGTCGTGACCTTTCCGATTTTACCTTGCCTTGTCTTGAACACTACCTTCAGCTTGGTCTGGATTTTGAATGTGTATACAGTGGGTTTTTAAGTTCTCAAGAACAGATTGACCACTGTTTAAAGTTTTTTTCCAGCTATAAAGATGCTCTTGCTGTTGTTGATCCTGTCATGGGAGATCATGGTCGCCCATATCGTACCATCAGCACTGAGATGCAAAACCGTTTAGCAGAGCTGGTTCGTGTAGCAGATGTCATCACTCCAAATCTCACTGAGGCATATATGCTGCTGAAAATCCCATTCCAAACTGAAGGACTTTCCCGTTCCCAAGCGAAAAGCCTGCTTGCACGCTTAGGTGAGCTGGGCCCTAAATATGTTGTTATCACCGGTGTACCGATGGCGTCCGGCAAGATATCCAATATCGGATATGATCGTCAGAACAACTCCTATTGGTGCATTGATTGTGACTATGTTCCGGTTTCCTACCCGGGTACAGGAGATTTGTTTGCAAGTGTTTTGACTGGCGGATTTTTAACTGGGGACAGCCTGCCAATGGCAATGGGCAGAGCCACCTATTTTGTGGAACGCTGCATTAAAACAACCTTCAGTTATTCGTCCGATACTCGCTATGGTGTTATGTTAGAAAAAGAATTGGGAGTATTAACCAACCGTCAAAATATCAAAGATTTTTCATTATTATAAAAATGAAACGATATAATCTTATTTAATGTGATATTATTTATCTGCAACCCGGAAAATTTTTCTTTGGGTTGCTTTTTGCTTTGCGGACAGTTGTTTCTCAATGCTTTACTTTCCTCTCTCTTTATGATATTGTTATAAAATGTGAAGTATGTTCTGTTTTTTATTTATCAAGGACAACTACTAACAGAAAGGTTGTGATGATATGCCTCATGCTGCCAGCGAAAAAGCTGTTTACAAACAAATTGCCTTAGATATCGCTTCTAAAATTGTGAATGGAAAATACCGTGTTGGCGAAAAAATCCACGGTCGATCCACCCTTGCCAGCCAGTATAATGTTTCTCCCGAAACAGTTCGCCGTGCTGTCTTTCTGCTTAATCAGGTAGGAGTATTGGACGTAAAGCAGGGTGCCGGCATTGTCATTAAGTCGGTGGAAAGTGCCGAGGATTTTGTTTCTAAATCCAATAACCGTGAATCAATTGATACCATTAAAGGGCACATCAATCGGTTGATGCAGGAACAAAAGCAACTCAACAACCGTTTGCAGGAAAATATCAATATTCTGCTTGATGCAAACGACCGCTTTAATTATCTGAATCCGCTCACCCCGTTTGAATTATTTATTGATGAAAATTGCCCCCTTGTTGGCAAAACCATCGCCTCTGTCCGCTTCTGGAACAATACCGGAGCCACTATCATTGCCATTAAACGAAAATCTAATACAATCCTCTCCCCCGGTCCGCAAGCACAGCTGTTTGCCGGAGATTCTATTTTGATCGTGGGAGATGAAGCGTCTTATAAAAAAACGAAGATGCTTTTAAGCGGCTCTCTTCCTCTGTAAAAGCATTTTTCCTGTTTCCAAACCCTAGAAGGAGGTTTTTCTGTGAACGTCATCGTCACTGCCTATGACCCACATTGGCCGGAGCTTTATGAACAGGAAGCAAAAGAAATCCGCCATATTTTTGGTGACGAATTGGTCAACATCCATCACATCGGCTCTACCGCGGTTCCCGGAATTTCTGCAAAACCCATTATTGATATCTTGTTGATTGTTAAAGATATCAGGTCAGTCAACAATTTTGAGCTTTGGTTTAGAGCACTTGGTTATAAAAAAATGGAGGAATGCAGCATCCCGCAATGTCTTTGTTTTTATAAGGGTGATGATGAGATTACTCATCAAATTTATGTCTTAGAGCAAAGGAATCAAAACGGTATTCTATGCCATCTTGCAGTCCGCGATTTTTTGCGCTGTCACCCCTTAGATGCCTATGCTTATGGTATGCTGAAAACGCAGCTTGCTTACCAATATTCACAGGATATTCAAGGCTACCGCAAAGGAAAAGAGATATTTATTAAAGAGTTGATAGATCGAGCTTTACAGTGGTATCGCTCCTAATGACCCTAACCTAATAGGTGTCTTTGATAAAAACAAATAATTTTTGCAAATCCAATCCCTGCCCCGTGGCAGGGATTTTTCCATTTTTTTTGCATTGTCATCTGTTTTTTTGACTGATATAATAGAACCGACAAATTTATTATATTTGTAAAAGCAATATGGAAAGGGAGTTATAACAATGAATAAAGTAGAATCCAAAGAAAATAAACCGGTTAAACAGCTTTTAGAGGAGCAGTCGGAAGAGCTAAAAACCTACATTGACCGCAAACATCGTGAAATGGAGGAACTTCTTGCCGAAAGTGAAGGAAGACTTTCAGAACAGCTTCGAGAAAAAAACAACAGATAAACGATATTCGTTATCTGTTTTATTAAATTGGTGAATTATAAAGTCATAAGGAATTAGCAGCTTTTAAGAGAAAGATGCTAATAGACATTCACAAAAGAGGCTGATTATTATGACTAAAAATTATATTATATTTTGGTTGTAAGTATACTCTAATCTTTGATGATGAGGTCAATGCTTTTTACAATGAAAAAAGAACCCAAATTATCAAAGAGGGGGCTGACAAAATTCTTTCTAGTCAAGGATTCGATTTACCATTACAAGTTTTAGAACAATAGGATAAAATAAGATTTTTCTATTTCAACATAGATATCAGCGATAATAGGAATTCTGATTCTCAAAATTAAAATTCCCACAAACCTCAAAATATCACAAGGAAATTCATAAAACCCTTCTTGCACTCGGTTCATATTTCCTCTATAATAATATAAGACTTACTTTGTAAAAGATTACCGACATTTTTGTCGAAATAAAATCGACAGTATTTTCTGCCGATTTTAGAAAATAGGAAGGAATGACTCGGTGAAACATATAATATTATCGTTGAATGCCGGATATTCTCTCCACAGTTTAATGCAGTCAAATCCCAATTTAAGCGCACAATTTGAGCTGCTGGGGATAGACTGTAAACGAGAAGTTGCCGTAGCGGACAGAAATCAGTTGATTACACAGATTAGTCAATCGGTAAAAAATAATCGATTGATTTTGATTTTAGATAATGAACCGCAGATTCGAGCAAGGGAGATTCTGGCACAGGGTTTTAATAAGCCTCTGCATCAAGATGCTAAGGCTTTGCAGAATATTTCAGAATATTTTACACGGGCTGGACGCATGGCAGACCAGGAATTTCTCAAAGATGCCATGATACCAAAAGATGCCGTCGCATTAAGCGAAGCGGGGTGTCCGTTTGCAGGCTTTGCTATGTTTTATCCTACCTGCTGCATTGCTTTGGTTCCGGGAACGGGAGCGACAGCACTCAGACTGATTGTAAATCATCTGTATCCGTTGTTGCTGAAAAATCTTTACCCCGGAGCAGTAATGACCGATGTACCGATTCGGGAAGAATGTGTTCAGGATGTTCAGGAATATTTAGAACGAGTAAAACGTCGAAATCCCGATTTTCTGCCAATGTTGGGAGGTACATCTGCCCGACCGGTATTAAGATTGATTGCTGTCAAAGAAAGCCGATCCCAGTCTGCTCAATGTTGTAACAGTTTTTTGGAGGATTTAGTCAGCGAGTGCGGAAACGTGACAACCATTTCCGGCGTAGGCATGAAAGGGATACAGGCAGTAGAAAAAAATCGAAAAAAAATAAATGAAACTTTAGATTTCACTAACAGCCGTCAATTTGCGGCTTCCTCAAAGGTGAACCCGACGCCTGCGGTTTTAGCATCTACCAATTTTCCAAAAGGTTCATCCTCTTCACTTTATCTTTTAGATGATGATATTGATTTAGACGATGACATTCTAAACGATATTGAATATGAAGATGATGAAGACCTTCAAGAAGTATCAAAATCCTATCATCCGAAGAAGGCAAAGAAAAAACAGAACAATAAAAGGTCAAAACAGCAGCAATGGGCAGATGATGATGTGGTGGCAGAAAAACGCTCACCCATTATCACCTTGTTGCTGATTGTGTTTATTGTTGTTTTTTTGGGTTCGGTGGGTTATCTTGGACAATATTACTGGAAATCTGCACAGAACCGTACTGCCTATCAAAGTTTAAGGGATGTCTATAATCAAACAACCCTTATTGCACCACAGGGCTATCCAAAGGGCTATGATAAAGATTTTGCAGCATTGTGGGAGCTTAACAATGATACAGTGGGATGGATTAGCATTGAGGGAACAGACCTAGACTATCCGGTAGTGCAGACCACCGATAATACAAAATATTATCGAACAAACTTTGAAGGAGAATATAGCGAACACGCTGTTCCGTTTGTGGATGCTCAGGCAGATTTGAAAAAACCAAGCGAAAACCTTATTATCTATGGACATAATATCCGCACAGACGGACAGATGTTTAATATTCTCAAAGGTTATACGAAACTGGACTTCTATCAACAGCACCCTGTCATTGACTTTAACAGTGTTTATCATAAGGGAAAGTATAAGATTATTTCGGTGTTCTATACCAATACCCTTTCAGATCATGGGAAGATATTCCCATATCACGAATTTATCAATGCACAAAGTAATCAGGAAACACAAAATTATATTGATGATGTTCTGGTACGCAGCATTATCAATACCGGAGTTGATGTTTTACCGTCGGACGAGCTTCTCACGCTGTCCACCTGCACCTATGAGTTTAAGGATGCAAGATATGTTGTGGTAGCAAGAAAGGTTCGTAAAGGTGAAAATGATTCAGTAGATACTTCCAAAGCACAAATGAACCCCAACCCACTTTATCCGGATGTATGGTATCAGCTGTTTGGTGGAACAAGACCTGATGAAAGCCAGTTAAAAGCAAATCTTCCTCACTAGACTGATGCAGACATAAAAGCAAATTAAGGAGGCAAAATAAAATGATACAGCTTCAAACAGCACAGCAGCCGCCACAAAGCGGATTGACAGCAGAGCTATACAGCCAGCTGGAGGATTATCTTGCATTAGGAAAACCGGATAGCGACACAGCAAAGCCGGAGAAAAGCCATAAAAAAAGAAAAGTCATCAAGCGCAAGAGCAACTCTCACCGTGGTACTCGTGAGGATAACGAAGGAAGCGTTTCCATGGGTGTAAACAGTTTAGCAGTTAAGATAAACGGAAAAACGGTTTGCAGTTCAGCGGAAAGAATTGTTGGACGTATGGTTGAGGCAGAAATGGGTGCTAGCTTTCAGGAAGAAGCGTTGAAGGCACAGGCGGTTGCCGCTTATACCTACGTCCGTTATCACAATCAAAAAGGTGAAATTCCTTCCGTAGCAGCAAAAAAAGAAGTTTCCGATAAAGTGGCAGATGCTGTGGAAGATGTAATCGGACAGGCAATCTACTACGATAATGAATACATTGATGCCACTTACAGTGCGTCCAACGCAGGACGTTCGATGGATGCAGAACACGTTTGGGGAACCAATCTTCCATATCTACTTAGTGTAGAAAGCCCGGGCGATACAACTTTAAAAGCATATGGTGCAACCAAAACCCTCTCCGAGCAAGAAGTTGCTGATGCAATCGAGGATTTCTGCGGATTGGACCCATATCGTTATTCAGCCCCTGAAAATTGGTTCTCTAACCCGGAATACATCAATGGGCTGTATGTGGACAGCATTGATGTTTGCGGGCAAAGAATGTCTGGACGAAAAGTTCGTGAAGAACTACTGAAATTCAAAATTAACTCATCAGCATTTGAAGTTTCTTATAATGGCGATTCCTTTACCTTCACTACCTACGGTTATGGTCATGGTGTCGGTATGAGTCAGCAAGGTGCAGATTATTTTGCACAGCAAGGCTGGAGCTATATGGACATTCTCAATCACTATTATTCTAATGTAGAAGTTCGTTAAACTACATAAAAGGAGTCAGAAACCAACTGGTTTCTGACTCCTTTTTTATTTATGCTTTTATAGATTTTGTCTGGTAGTAAAATACGTCGGCGTGGCTTTAAGATAGAACAGGTGTAAGTTATAAAATTCTCTGTTTTTTATCCTCTTTCGCCCGAAGTTCCAAAACCGCCGGTTTGAATGCCGCCGTGATTTTGATTTCTATCTTCATCCGGAACAGTTTCTTCATTGCTGCCGTATCCGCTTCCTCCCACTACTTTAACAGGAACAGAAATGGTTTGGTATTCACCGGTATCGTTTTTGGTAGCAGTTATGGTTACCGTAGCGGTTCCGCTGCTGATACCTGTCACCATTCCCTCGTTATCTACTGTAAGGACAGATCTATCGCTGGAAGAGCATACAATCGTGACCTCATCCTGAGTAAGGTTAATACCTAAACGAAGAAGTTTTGTATATCCTGCCTCAACGGAATATTCAGAAGACTCAGAATACAGCCCAAGGTCAGCCTGTGTACCGTTTTGACTATTATTCTGGTTATTTTTGTCGTTACCAGAAGAGGATGAACCACCCGATTTGCCCATCACAGTAACAGTAGTTCGAGCAGAATATTTTCCGTCTCTCGTTGCCATTGTAATAGTAACATCGGTAGTTTTGTCCAGGGAAACGATAGTTGTTACATAACCGTTTTGGTCAACGTCTGCAATCACTGGATTGTTTGAAGACCATACAATTTCTGTTCCGACAGGGTCAACGGCGTATTGCAATTGACCTTCTTCACCGGGTTTAAGCACCAGCGGATTAACACTTAATTTAACAGCTTTGTTGTTAGGTTCTCCGTCCGCCTTTACTGTGATGGTACAGGTTGCCTGCAAGCCATTTTCGGTAGAAGCGGTAATTACTGCCTGACCGGCTTTTTTACCGTTAAGGACAACATCAAGATTGCTGTATCCGTTTTGGATAACAACTGCATCACTGCTGGAGCTCCAGTTTACGGTTCCAATATCTGCCCCTTCCGGAGTAACGGCAAGTTTCAAGTTTTGTGCTTGACCAACAGTAAGATTCATAGAGCTTTGTGCAAATATAATACTTGGTTTATTCTTGTCGCTGGAAGAAACTGTAATTTTGCATACTGCACTGAATTTACCATCAGAAGAGCTGACGGTAACCTGAGCAGAGCCTGGGTTTACAGCGGTCAAGGTTGCAGAAGAACCGTTTGAAGTGACCTTGATAATACTTTCATCGCTTGTTTTCCAGGTGAGATTTGCTTGTGCATCTTTAGGGTCTAAGGATGCGGTCAAAGTTGACTTCTCCTGTGGTTTTAGCTGTAAAGCAGTAGAGCTTAATGTAATACCTTTCAGCTCTTTGCCATTGCTTTTAACGGTGATGGTAATGTTGTCTACAAAACCGCCATCATCTGCTGCTGCGGTGATTTGTGTTGTACCTGCGCCTACTGCGGTAACAAGACCACTGTTTTTATCAACAGTTGCAACAGAGGTGTTGCTGGAATCCCATGTGCAGCTCTTGATTGGTGCGTCGGATGGGCTTACTTTTGCAGTCAAGGTTGTGGTATCTCCCACAGTCATGCCGATTTCACGTTTTCCATCAATGCTGATGCTCTTTACATGACCCAGTTTTTTAGCGTACTCGGCAGCTCCTGCATAGACTGCCGGATAGTATGCGTCATCGTTGACAACAGCTTTCTCTACATCAACAGAAGTGTCCTCACCATCTCGAATTCGTCTTGCAACAACAACAAAACGGGCATCTTTAAATTCATAGGTGCAGGTGGAAAGTGTCAGCAGCTCGTCACCGTACTCCACATCAACAGGAGTATCAAAGATACTGCGACGCTTTACTTCATCCACAAATTCGTTAAACTCTTTTTCGTCCTTTGCATTTACAAAACGGTTATAGGCAAAGACTTTTCCGTTGTCGTGGGAAGCTTCATTGTTGGTGATGAAAGCACCGATAATCTTATAGTTTCCGGTTTTATATACACTATCAAAAGTAACGGTTGGATGTTCCTTATAGAAGGAAAGCTGTTTGTATTTTGTCAGGTCGTTAAACATCTGACCGTCATTTCGGATGTTGTGTCCATAGATAATGATGTTGTCGCTTGGCTTTTTCACATCTACTTCGTAGTCAATGTATGGTGTACCATAGTAGTCATACTCTTCATCAAAGCCGAGGCGCTGATAGTAGTCGTTATCCGAAGTCTGAACAACCGGGAAGTTAACATTGGTTCCATCAACCTTAATCCAGCCTTTGATGTCTTCGTTTGTCTGATAGAAAGAGTAGAACTTAGGCAGATAATCGTTGGGGTAACCTTCGATATTAGAAAGGTTTACCTTACCTTCTTCAATATCTTTTTCAGCCTGAGCCATCTGGTCTTGTAGATTTGCGATGTTGTCCTGCGATTTTTTGCTTTGAGCGCCAAAATCAATCAGGTAAGTTATTGAACCGATAAAGATGCAGACACAAACCCACATCAAGATTTTGCGGGTTTTATCAAACCCACTGTCATCTCGATTTGGAAATACACGGTACAATATACCCTTAAATCCTTTAGGAGCCTTGGAAGCGGGCTGCTGCGGAAGATTTTTTTCTTTGCTATTTTTCTTTTTGCCCTTCTTTCCTTTCACATCGGGTTGAGAAGGAGCAGACGGTGCAATGGCAGCGGTTTCGGTAGCCACAACACTCATTCCCTCTAATACAGCGTCTTCAGCATCACAGCTGTCAGCCGGTGGCTGTGGGTAGCTGTCTACAAGACGGCGAGCAAGGTTAAACAATTTTGCAACCGCATCCGAGGTCATCTGAGAAAGAGAACGGTAATTTCCGGCATCGAGTTCCTGCATCAAGCAAGCTCCGTCTAAAACAGCACAGATATAAGCTTTGCGTGTTTTAAAAGCAGCGTTTGGCAGACTGATGCTCAGTCCCAGTAAATCTTTTTCCTCTTGTTTAGAGGCACCCAAAGCCATAGCAGCAGTGACATTTGCACTGACAGGTCCAAATTTTTTGCAAATTTTATCATTGATGCCAAGCTGTTCCAGATTCATCTGTTCCGGTTGACAGCTGTATACAGAATAGATGAAACGACTGTCTTTGTCTACAGCTTGGAAGCGTTTTGCAGCAAGTCCTGCCGAGCCGGATTCGGCAAAGGCAAGACGGATATTTTTCTTTGCACACTTTAAAGCTAAAGCGTGTTCAATGCCGTTGACATCAATTCCATACACATGATTTCCAAAACGATTCATTATGGTGCGCATGACAGCACTGCAATTTTCAGCAGCTGTTTGCTTGTTTGAATTGTTGTCTGAAATACGGATAATCAATTCAGAACGCTTTTTGTAGATAGCAACACAAGGTGTTTGGGTATCAAGAAGATCACTCAACATATCCTCTGCCTGTTCTAAACTCATTTCCATGATGCGCAGCACACGGCTGTGGCAAGGAGAGGGGGCGTTTTTGTTTAGAACCTGAAACAGATAGCTAAAAAATAGACTTGTTTGCTCTTCAAGATTGGAAGGAAGAACAATTATATGGAAGTTGTTTTCGCCGGTAAGCTCAAATCCAGGAAAGACAGATTGGCGGCAGGAGAATGTTTTGGCTCCTTGAGGAAGGAAAGAATATTTATCTGCTTCCTGTTCGGAAAGATGAGCGTATTTAACCAAATGATGTGCAAGTTCTGCGTTTTTTTCTAAATTTTTGCCGCATACTTCAGTCACAATCCGAATGCAGTCGGCATCCGTCGAAAGGTTGCCGGTCAATGGACACAAAACCAGCGTTTGCGGCTGTGCGCAAGCAAGAAAAACATCGCGCAGGCTGCCGGTATCCTTTACAGGGAGCTGTTCTATCTCGTGACCGAGCGTACGAAGCTCCTTTTCCATATAAGGGGAAGCCAGCAGATCAGAGGAACTGCCGGTGCCGACCCCAACGATATAAACTTTCAATATTTCCACCTCGATTTAAAATTCCAAAAAAAGATTTGAAGCTTTTCTGGAATTACTACAATAATATGATAATATTATCATAAACTAAACAGTATGGGGTTTCAAGCGGTAAATTCTGTTCGATAAAGATAAACAGAGAAAGAAAAACAAAAAACTAAGAATTAGAGATGCTCAACTCTTCAATTCCTGCAATGGCACGCTCAATCAGTTCTTCCTGATTCATTTCTTCTTCAGCAAATTTAACAAATTTAAGCTGAGGTTTTGTGCGAGGATGTTTTGGGGTAAAGACAGTACAGCAATCCTCATAAGGAAGAATAGAGGTTTCAAACGTGTCGATTTTTCTGGAAATAATAACGATTTCATCTTTATCCATACCGATTACAGGGCGTAAAACCGGCATATCTGCCGATTCATCGGTGCAGGCAATCGCCTGAATGGTTTGGCTTGCTACCTGACCGACACTTTCTCCGGTAACAAGAGCCTCACACTCGTTTGCGCGAGCAACGCGGCAGGCAATCTTCATCATATAACGACGCATAATAATGGTAAATAAATCCTCAGGGCACTGGTCACGGATAGCTTCCTGAATTTCAGTGAAAGGAACAATGTACATTTTAATGCGACCACAATAAGAACACATCTTTTGTGCAAGGTCAATCACCTTCTGTTTTGCCCGTTCAGAGGTGTACGGAGGAGAAACAAAGTGGATTGCACTGATTTCAAGTCCTCTTTTTGCCATCATATATCCCGCAACAGGGCTGTCAATACCGCCGGAAATCAGCAGCATTGCCTTGCCGCCGGTTCCTACCGGAATACCGCCTGCACCTTTTATCTGGCTTCCATGGATATAAGCAGCATAATCTCTTACCTCTACCATAACAACAATATCCGGATTATGTACATCAACCTGAAGATGAGGATATTGCTCAAGCAAATATTCGCCCACTCCGGCACAAATTTGAGGTGATTTTAACGGGAAACTTTTGTCGGAACGCTTTGCTTCTACTTTAAAAGTAACTGCATTTTCCAGTTCGTTTTTCAAATAACTTGCAGCAGTTTGTTTAATCAGCTCAAAATCTTTTTCAACAACACAAGCTCTGGTCAATGCTGCAATGCCGAATACCTTTTGCAGACGATCCACTGCCTCGTCCAGATCATATCCTTCCTCATCTGGCTCAACGTAGATAGTGGACTGTGCTTTTCTAAAATGGAAAGAACCTACCGGCATCAACTTGCGGCGGGCGTTTTTGATCAGGCGATCTTCAAAAGCATGGCGGTTAAGACCCTTTAGGGCAATTTCGCCATTTTTTAACAGGATGACTTCTTTCATGGTGAACTCCTTTAGAACGATGATATAAAAAATTTGTCGGTAATGTGTCAAAATGTATGTCCGACTGATAATAAAAGATAGTATAAAGGGAAAGGGTTACTTTCTAAACCGCATAAGCCCTTCTTTTAATGCTGCTAAAAAAACAGGAACCTCTTCAAGAGTGTTGTATCTGCCAAAACTTAGGCGGATAGCACTGTCTGCACGTTGATGATCCATTCCCATTGCAGCCAAAACATGGCTTGCACCGCCCTTTGCACAGGCAGAACCGCTGGACACATAAATCCCTTTTTCTTCTAAAAAATGAAGCATAATTTCCGAACGGACGCCCAGTGCAGAAAAGTTCAAAATATAAGGTGTTGCATCATCAGGAGAATTGATGCAAATGCCCGGTAATTTTGTCAAACCTTCTAAAATGGCATCTCGAATTTGTGTAATTTTCTGGTGGTTTTCTTCCCGCTCCTTCATCAGCAGACTGGCAGCAAGACCCATAGCACAGTCATTGGCAATACTTTCTGTTCCGGGACGGATATTTTTTTCCTGTCCGCCGCCAAAGGTGACAGGACGGAAGCGAGTTCCCTTTTTGATGTAGAGTGCCCCACATCCTTTTGGAGCATAAATCTTGTGTCCGCTCACAGACAAAAAATCGACATCCATGTTTTTCAGTTTGATTGGTTCTTTGCAATAAGCCTGTACAGCATCACAATGAATCAGCAGCTGTGGGTATTTTCGATGCAATTGACGGCTGATGTCACCCACAGGTAAAATACTTCCGATTTCGTTGTTCACTGCCATAATTGATACTAAAACGGTATTTTCGTCTACCGCTTCTAAAACCTGCTTTGGAGTAATCTGACCGTTTTCGTCAGGCATCAAACGTACAATGTCCCAACCTTCACCTTCCAGAAACTTTACAGTATTCAGTACAGCGTCATGCTCAAAGGCGGTGGTAACAATTTTGTTTCCACGGCGTTTCTGCGCTCTGGCAGCTCCAAGAATTGCAAGGTTATCTGCCTCTGTACCGCCCGAGGTAAAATAAATTTCCGAGCTTTGACAGCCCAAAGAATCAGCAACCTGTGCCCTGGCAGCATCCAGACGTTTTTGTGCGTCAAACCCTTTGCGATGCAGCGAGGATGGATTTCCATAACACTCGGTCAGCATTTCATAAACTAATTTGGCGGCTTCCTCTCTGGTTTTGGTTGTCGCACTGTTATCATAATAAATTTCGTCCAGCAAACACGCACACTTCCTTTGACTGGTAATTCTTTTTCTTCTTTTTATAAAGATACATACTTCTTTATTATACTGCATTCTGTCGGTGGTTTCAAATGTTGAATCGCTTTTTAACAGTATTTTTACAGCAATCCGTTCATTTTTTTGCTCTGTTAAAAAAATTTGCAAAATAGCCGATAATTTCCCCTTCCTTTCTGGTATAATATGTTGGAAGAAAGACGGAAATAAAAGGGATGACCGATTACACAGTCTGCAAAATCCCTGTGATTTATTTAAAGGATGTTAGATAAAATTTATGGCAATCAATCAATTTATGAGAGCAACCCTTAAAGCACTTTCTTATCCGGAGCTGTTGGATAAGAAAAACGGTTACCGCCTGCAACGGAAAATGGTGAATGCAGCACACCCCCACGTTCTGCGTCCGTTTTATAAAATATGGGACAGGGAAGTTTGTGCTGAAGATCACAGTATCCCTGTTCGGATTTTTTCCCCGGAGATGACAGGTGTCTTTCCGGTTTTGTTGTTTTTTCATGGGGGCGGATGGGTAACAGGAAATATTGATTCATATGATAAGGTATGCACCAATATGGCAAAAATTACTCGACACACGGTTGTATCAGTAGATTATCAACTTGCTCCCGAGCACAGGTTCCCCGCAGCTCCGGAAGATTGCTATCTCGTGGCACGAGAATTGTTTTTACACAGTGACCTGTTTGGAATAAATCCCAATCAAATTACGTTGATTGGAGATAGTGCAGGAGGAAATCTCGCAGCTGTGGTTTCCCAGATGGCAAGGGACAGAGGAGAATTTTTGCCAAGTAAACAAATCCTGTTATATCCGGCAACCAACAACGACCATACCGAAAATTCTCCTTTTGAATCGGTACGCACTAACGGCAAGGGTTATCTTTTAACATCAAAGCGGATGGTAGACTATATGGCATTGTATCGCTCTTGTGAGGAAGATTTAATGAATCCTTACTATGCTCCTATTTTAGCAGAGGATTTGAGCAATCAGCCAAGAACCCTCATCATTACCGCAGAATTTGACCCATTGAGAGATGAGGGAGAGGCGTATGGCAGAAGGCTGTCTGATGCAGGCAATATTGTAGAGATTCACAGAATCCACGATGCCCTGCATGGGTTTATGTCGCTGAATCCAAGCTTTAAACACGTTAAAAAAACATATCGCTATATTAACGATTTTCTCACTAGCCGTCCCGATTCTTTTGGAGAGGTTATCAGCCAGACCGAGGAGGCAATGAGTAAGATAGAACACAACGAAAATAAAGAGGTGAACGGTCTTGAACCATAAATCAGCAGAATGGAGCAGATTGGATAACGCCGCAAAAATCTTTCCGCCAACCAGCAATAAACAGGATACCAAGGTGTTCCGTTTCACCTGCCAGCTAAATGAATGGGTGGATAGAGAAATTTTGCAGAAAGCAGTAGAAGATACCCTTGAGGTCTTTCCTATTTTTAGAAGTGTCCTAAAACATGGGTTGTTTTGGTATTACCTCGAAAAAACAGATTTGGTGCCGGTGGTAGAGCCGGAATATCGTCCTCCTTGCGGACAGATTTATGACCCCAGCAGCAGAAATCTGCTGTTTGAAGTAACCTGCTATCGCAACCGAATCAATTTGGAAGTTTACCATTCATTGACCGATGGAACAGGTGCTCTGCAATTTCTAAAAACATTGGTGTGTAATTATCTGGGAATTAAATATCCTCAGTTTCGTCAAGAACTGCTTGCAGAAATTGAGTATGATGCTTCAGTAAGTGATAGAGATGAGGATAGTTTTTTAAAATATTACGACCCACAAAAAAATACAAAACGTACAAAGCTTAAACGCTCCTGTCAACTTAAGGGACCCCGTGTCCCGGAAGGAAGATTAAAAATTATTGAGGGCATCATGCCGGTAAAGGATGTTTTGCAGCTTGCAAAATCCTACCAAACAACACTGACAGTCCTTTTAACCTCGATGATGTTGATTGCATTTTCCCAGGAAATACCCTTGCGTAAGCGAAAACGCCCGGTTGTGCTTGATGTTCCGGTTAATTTGAGAAATTATTTTCATTCCGATACAGCACGTAATTTCTTTGGTGTCATTAAAGTAGGATACAATTTTTCCACCGGCTCGGGCACTCTGGAAGATGTAATTGCCCATGTCAAAGAAGAATTTCAGCGAGAGCTCACTGCCGAACAGCTGGGTGCAAGAATGACGGCACTCTCAAAAGCAGAACATAATTTTGTGGCACGAGCTGTTCCGTTGATTTTCAAAGATATGATTTTGTGGACAGCGGACACTGTCAATGAAGCATACATGGCAGGTTCTATTTCTAATATCGGTAAAATCGACCTGCCTCAAGCGGCAAAACCATTTGTACACCGATTCGATGTTTTTGTCAGCACCGATAAATTGCAGGCGTGTGTTTGCTCTTTTGGTTCAGAACTTACTGTCAGCTTCACCTCGGCTTTCCGCAGCAGTAATGTGCAGAAAAATTTCTTCCGCCAGCTCACACAGGCGGGAATTCAGGTGGAAATTCAATCGAATAAGCTGGAGGATGATGTATAATGAAATGCTGTGAAAAGTGTAAGGTTCTGGTTCCTTCTTCCAGAGAACGCTGCCCGCTTTGCCAAAGAGTATTGGTGCAGAGCAATGGGAAAGAAGGATATGATGATGAGATTTTCCCATACATTCCGACGATGTACCATCAACATAATCTCTTAATTCGGATAGCGCTTTTTGTTTCAATCGTTGTGTGTGTCGTCTGTTTTGCAGTAAACTTCTTGTTTTGGAATAACAGTTGGTGGTCTATGTTCGTGTTAGCGGGTGTAGGTGCAGCATGGGCAGCGGTAGCACAGGCCATCCGAAAAAGAAGCTCATTTTGCAAACATGCTTTATATCAGGCGGTAACAATAGCTCTGGTTGTAATCGTGTTTGATTTGATGACAGGCTTCCACCACTGGTCTTTTAATTATGCGATACCGGCGATATGTACTTTTACCATGATTGTAATTGCAACCATTGCAGCCACAGGGCATCGTATGGTGTCAAATTATATTATCTATATGGTATTGTCGGCTATTTTCGGGATTTTTCCGTTGCTGTTTTTAATTCCACGCTGGACTACCGTGTTATGGCCTACGGTTCTCACCGCCGCTGCAAGCATCATTTATCTGGCGGCTTTGGTTTTGTTTATTGGCAGAGATACCGTTTCAGAGCTAAAAAAACGGCTTCATATGTGATTTTTGATTTAAAACATATTTGCAACAATATAAAAGGGTTTCCTGTATATTTCAGGAAACCCTTTTATGCTATTCAAGATTTGCAATTTTGTTCTGGTAGGACTTTTGTACAAGCAAGAAGCTGACAAGAAGGGAAGCAACCTCGGCAATTGGGAAAGCCATCCATACTTGATTCAGCGTTCCGATACGGGAGATAATATATGCACACGGCAGCAGAATAATCAACTGGCGAAGCAGAGAAATAAGTAAGCTGCTGTTTCCTTCGCCGATTGCCTGGAAAAAGTTAGAGAATGCAATACCTAAAGCGGCAGCAGGGAAACACAGGCTGATTGTGCAAAGGGCAGGAACACCAATAGCCATCATTTCCTCACTTGCATTAAACATGGTCAAAAGATATTTTGCACCAAACTGAAAAATCAGCAGTCCTGCTGTCATGATTCCCAGCGAGATAAAAGATGACAGTTTGAGGGTGTGTACCAAACGCTTTTTATTTCTTGCTCCAAAGTTGTATCCCATAATCGGCATTGCACCTTGTCCCAGACCAAATACCGGCATAAAGACAAAGGACTGTAACTTAAAGTAAACGCCCAGCACTGCAACAGCAGCCTGAGAGAAGATGATTAGGATATTATTGAGTGCCATAATCATAACAGAACTGATAGACTGCATGATAATGGACGGAAATCCTACGGAAAAAATATCTTGGATGATCTGTGGAGAAAGTCGAAATCCTTTAAAATGAATTTCAACGGCGTGTTCTTTGCGCAGGATAATGTAGATAGAAAAGAACATTGCAATAATCTGACCGCTAACGGTAGCAACAGCAGCTCCGGTAACCCCCATAGCAGGAAATCCCAGCCAGCCAAAGATAAAAATAGGGTCAAGAATAATATTGGAAATTGCTCCTACCAATTGAAACAGCATGGGATACAGCATATTTCCGGTCGCTTGCAGAGTTTTTTCTAAAATGATTTGAATAAACAGACCAAGGGAAAAGATGGTGACAATAGAGGTATAATCTACACCCATTTCAATAATGGTAGGGTTGCTTGTAAATGCACAGAAAAACATTTTGCAGAAGAACAGACCGAAAATTAAAAAGATCAGCCATTCTGCCAAAGCAATGACAACACCATGTGTAGCGGCAAGACCGGCTTCCTTCTGACGCTGTTCACCCAAGCGACGGGCAATCAACGAGTTAAGACCAATACCGGTACCGACACTGACCGCAATCAAAAAGTTTTGAATCGGAAAAGCCAGAGATACGGCAGTTAAAGCGTTTTCACTGATTTGTGCAACATAAATGCTGTCCACTACGTTATACAGTGCTTGAATTAACATAGAAAACATGGCAGGTAAAGACATGGTAATCAGCAGCTTTCCAATGGGCATAATCCCCATTTTATTGTGAGATGGTTCTCTCATACGAGTTTCTTCCATAATAACATCCTTCCTTTTTGAGTTTAATGAGGCAGTCTTGTACCCTCATTATTAAAAAATCGCATCGACTTATTATAGCACGGATTATTAAAAAGACAAGAATTTACAAAGTGAAGAACGAACTTCTGTTATATTCCATAATATTTGGTTGTGGGACAGGTAACGATTGTGTATAATAAGAATCAGGATAAATACAGAAATATGCGTTGATTTATATCAATGTGGAGGAACGACGATGAAAACACATCTCAAATCAAAAAAATTCCTGTTGTCGGAAAAAGAAAAGAAACAGCGCAATCCAACCTATCGAAAGGTACAGAGGAAAAACATCATTCCCGCACTTTTGATTGTTACAGCTGTTGCGTTGCTGATATTGTCTTGTGTTTTTATGGAAGATTCAAACTATGAGATAATTTTTGTTGGGGTATTATTGATACTCGGAAGTTTCTCCTCATTTTTGTTAGCATTCATACAGATAAAATGTATTAAAAAATACTGGGTTTGCCCGGTATGTCAAAAAGAACTTCCCGTTTCCTCTATTAAAACAATTCCAATTCCTGATTATGTTGAGGAGTGTCCGTTCTGCGGCAGTTGTTTAGAAGAACCGGTGCCGCAAAAAGAAACGACAGGCATTCCCAAATTAAAATATACCCTAATAGCTCTCATAGAAATCCTCGTTTGCTTGTATGGCCTTTTTATGACTGTATTTTTCTGCTTGTATATTACAGAAGAGACATTGTATCAGTGTTTAATCGACATTGCAATCAATCTATTTGCTTTTATACTTGGTTTGATGATGGTTTTTTGTAAACAGAAAAAACATGAGGAAAAAGAAAATCTGGTTTTGTCGGTAAAAAGCACCGACTCGTTGCTGTGGATGGGATTGTTCCTTGCTGTTTTGGGAACAGTTCTGCTATTCTTTGCTTCCTGTGTACTGGAAATTAATGAATTGGGTCTGTGTGCTTTTTTTGTAATCTTCGGAGGGCCTTCTTTGGCGCTTGGCGTTTGTAAAATCCTTACTTATCGTAACAGTGAGCTTTGCTTATATGATGATGGCAGCATGAGCGTTATTGGGAGCTGGGGGCATTATCGACAGGTGGATTTTACAAAAATTACAACCTTGTCCCTTTCCTTAACCCGTCAGGGCGGTGTTCGGATAAATCGAAAACCGCACAGAAAACTTATTCGTTTTCACCTTTCTTTTGATGATTCCGAGCAGTTGATGGATTGGCTGGAAGAACATAATATTGATTTTCAGATTCGCCTGATGGGAGCTGAGAAAAATATATCCGCAGAAAATTTGGATGAATCAGAAGACTTAGAAGAAGTGGATGATTTAGAAGAATTCTCTGTATCAGAACCCACATTGGAATGGGATGAGGGAGAAAAAACTCGCTGGCACGGTTCTCTAAAAGCCATTCGATGGGGACTGGTGTTTATATGTCTGATTTCTTGTGCAGGTTCAATGGCAATTTTTGCAGCTCCTTCTATGGGGTGGAAGATCATCAAAACCATAAAGATTATGATGTTTTCGCCGATACTGCTCTACCTTTACTGGTTTATATTCTGTGATGTCTTTGTCACTGAAAAACCTAAAAATGCAACGAAAGAATGGAAAAAACATTATATCTCATTTCCGATTTGGCTGCTGGCACTTCAGGTCATATGGCTTCTAGAACATATTGACGTTTTAGAACACACCGTATTAACAACTGTCGAGTTTGGCAGGGTGTGCGTAACTTATGGTGTGGTTGCGGTTTTGTTAGGAATCATCACAATTTATAGGATTCCTAGCAAAAGAAGAAAAGCTGCCGAAATTTGTGGAATGATTATGATGGTGTTGCTGATTAGCGTCCCGCTTAATTATGGACTTCAAATATCGTTGTGCAAAGAAAAACAGCACTATCCGGCACAGATTATTGATAACAAAATTCAAGGAAATGAAGACGATGAAGATAAACAATATCTGCTCACGGTTTGTTTAGATGATGGCAAAAAAATAGAAATCGAAGTCACAGACAAACAATATCAAAACTATCAAAACGGAGAAAGTTTTCAAGTATGCCAGAGAGAGAACATATTTGGTGTTCGCATGGTAGATCTACACAAATAGGCAGTATCAACAAGGAGGAATAGGTATGATTCATTTTGAAGAAGTGAACAGGGATAATTGGCGGCTGGAGCTGAAAGTATTGGAAGAACAGAAAAAATATGTTTCGGATTCGCTTTCTATATTGGCTCGAGCTTATGCTTATCGCGACAGTCGAAGCAAAGCATTTGTAATTTATGAAGAGCAGCTTCCGGTAGGCATGGTGATGTATTATGATTGTGATGCACTCTCTGCATATAATCTAAGCCAGTTCTTTATTGACTATCGCTATCAGCGAAGAGGTTATGGATTGAAGGCAGTAAAAAAGATGCTGGAATTGATGCAGGCGGATGGAAAGTACAAAAAAGTAATTCTCTGTTATATAGACGGGGACACTGCCGCACAAAAATTGTATGAACAGCTGGGTTTTGCTCCAAACGGAGTGCGTGACGGAAACGAAATCGTGATGGAAAAAAGCCTGTAATTTGGCGTAATGCTGGACCTTTTTCGGTAATTCTCAGATGCACCGCAGTTTAATAAACCGTATCTGTGATGAATCTTAAAAAGAAAAAAGTATATATAAAAATAGTTTGTTATTTCGTTGTTAAGGAGAGAATAAAATGTCGAAAGTATTTTGGAAAGGTTCTACCCTTCTTGCACCGGTAGCGCCAACCATGGTGACCTGTGGAACAGAGGAAAAACCGAATATCATTACCATTGCATGGACAGGTATTGTCAATTCCACTCCACCAATGACCTACATCTCGGTTCGTCCAAGCAGATACTCTTACGAGCTGCTTAAGGAAACAGGAGAGTTTGTCATTAACCTTACCCCATCTCAGTTGGTTCGCCAAGCAGATTGGTGCGGAGTAAAATCAGGAAGAGATTATAATAAATTTAAAGAATGTCATCTCACTCCGGGAAAAGCAAATCAGGTGAATGTGCCGTTGATAGAGGAATGTCCAATTAACTTAGAGTGTAAGGTAAAAAGCGTCACCCCTCTGGGCAGCCACGATATGTTTTTAGCTGAGATTGTCGGGATTGATATTGACGAAAAATATCTGGATGCAGACGGTAAGCTGCATATGGAGCAGTGTGGACTTGCTTGTTATATGCACGGTGAATATTTTGCTCCGGGGAAAAAGGTTGGCAGCTTTGGTTACAGTGTCCGCAAAAGACCAAAACGTAAGCCGGAATCTAAGTCAAAAAAATCGAAGAAAAAATAAAAAAACATCAAAAAAGTATTGACAACTGCGAATCTCGATGATATAATAATATTCGTGATTTGCGGATATGGCGGAATTGGCAGACGCGCTAGATTCAGGTTCTAGTGAGGTTAAACTCATACAGGTTCAAGTCCTGCTATCCGCACCACGGAAAAAAGCTTCGACCAATTGGTCGGAGCTTTTTTGTTGT
>JAHHTY010000012.1 GCA_020024325.1 Negativibacillus sp. | reverse complement strand
ATTGTAATCAATGTTTAACTTGAAGTTATTTGAATAATGGTCTATTTTTTAACATTCTTTATTAACCGCTTTTTTTCGTAAAGTTTATTAAATAGCAACAAAAAACACCCTTTTTCAGGGTGTTTTTTTATTGCTATTCGTTCATATCTGCAAATTGACTTTGGTACAACTCGGCATAAAAGCCTCCTTTTTCTAACAGCTCTTCATGATTTCCCGTTTCGACGATATCTCCGTCCCTCATAACAAGAATCAAATCTGCATCACGAATGGTGGAAAGTCGATGTGCAATAATAAAACTTGTGCGTCCTTTGGCAAGCTGATCCATTGCACGCTGAATTAAAATCTCTGTTCTGGTATCAACACTGGAAGTTGCTTCATCCAAAATAAGAATTTTAGGGTCAGAAAGGATGGTTCTTGCAATGGTCAGCAACTGTTTTTGCCCCTGGCTAATATTGCTTGCTTCCTCATTCAAAACGGTATCATATCCATTTGGCAGAGTACGAATAAAATGGTCTGCCTGCGCTGCTTTAGCTGCTGCCACTACCTCCTCATCCGTCGCATCCAGCCTGCCAAAACGAATATTTTCTCGAATTGTTCCATTATACAGCCATGTATCCTGGAGTACCATGCCAAAAGAATCTCTCAAACTAGCGCGGCTAAACTGTCTTACATCGTATCCGTTGAGCAAAACCGCCCCTTCGTTAACATCATAAAAACGCATCAACAGCTTAACCATTGTTGTCTTACCGGCTCCGGTCGGTCCAACGATTGCCACCTGTGTTCCCGGCTGAATGACCGCAGAAAAATCGTTGATAATCGTCTTTTCTGGCACATATCCAAAATGGACATGTGCAAAGTAAACCGACCCATCAATCTCTTGCGGAGAAAGCACATCTTGAGCGTCTAAAGGTTCTTCTTGTTCTTCAAGAAAAGCAAAGACACGTTCTGCGGCAGCGGCTGTTTGCTGAAGTACATTTGAAATGTTTGCAATCTGTGTAATCGGCTGGGTGAAGTTGCGAACATACTGGGTGAACGCCTGGATATCACCAATTGTAATGGAACCTTTTAAGCTCAAAAACCCGCCCAAAACACAGATTCCCACATATCCGATATTGCTTACAAAGTTCATCAGAGGCATCATCATTCCAGAAAGAAACTGGCTCTTCCATGACGCATGATAAAGATTATCGTTGAGTGTTTCAAATGTATTTATGCTATCTTCCTGCCCGTTAAATGCTGTTACAACAGTGTGACCGCCGTACATTTCCTCCACATGACCATTCACATGTCCCAGATATTCCTGTTGTTTTCTAAAAAACGGCTGACTGTTTTTAACAACAATGCTGACAATAATAACGCTGAACGGCAGAATACACAGTGCAATCATTGTCATAATCGGGCTGATGGAAAGCATCATACACAACACGCCAATCATCATTGTAACATTGCTGACAATCTGTGAAAGGCTTTGGTTTAGTGTTTGAGTGATAGTATCTACATCGTTGGTAATACGGCTGAGCACCTCACCATGCGGAACACGGTCAAAGTAGGACAGCGGCATTCTATCAATCTTTTCACTGATATCTTTTCTTAAAGAATAACTTAACTTTGTGGCAACCCCGGACATCACCCATCCCTGAATATAACTGAGCAAAGAGCTGATGAGGTACAGACAAGTCAAAAAAATCAGTATTTGTGCAATCGCCCCAAAGTCAATGCCTCCACTGCCCGTCAACATTGCTATCAAGCCTTCAAACAATTTTGTTGTAGCTTGTCCCAAAATCTTAGGTCCAAAGATGGAAAATACGGTACTTGCCGCTGCACATACTAAAACCAATACAATGCCCGGTAAAAAATTTTTTAAATATCCCAGAAGCTTTCCCATGGTTCCCTTGAAGTCCTTGGCTTTTTCTCCGGGCATCATTTTACGGGCGCCTCCATGACCTCCCATTTTTGATCCTGCCATTATGCCAATTCCTCCTTTGACAACTGACTTTCTGCAATCTCACGATAAGTCTTGCAGTTTTTCAACAATTCTTCATGTTTTCCAATTCCCACAATTTTGCCTTCGTCCAAAACAACAATCTGATCTGCCTGCATAATGGTGGAAATTCGTTGAGCAACAATAAACACTGTTGCATTTTCAGTATAACTTTTCAGTGCTTTTCGCAGTTGTGCATCTGTTTTAAAATCCAATGCCGAGAAGGTATCATCAAAAATATAAATAGGCGGCTTCTTTACCAATGCTCTTGCAATAGAAAGTCGCTGACGCTGCCCTCCTGACACATTTGTGCCACCTTGGCTGATTTCAGTTTCAAATCCGTTTTCTAACTCATTGATAAATTCGCTTGCCTGTGCTACCTCTGCACTTTGTTCCAGTGTCTGCTGCGAAGCTTCCTGATCCCCATAACGGAGATTGGTTTCTATTGTTCCGCTAAACAACAAACCTTTTTGTGGGACATAGCCGATTTTATCTCTCAGCTCCTTTTGAGATAAGCTCTGAACATCAACACCATCAATGGTAATGCTTCCTTGGGTAACATCATAAAAACGCGGAATCAGGTTAATCAGGGTAGATTTTCCTGAACCGGTACTTCCGATAAACGCAGTGGTTTCACCCGGATTTGCAATGAAACTGATATTTTCCAAAACATCTGCATCCGCACCATCATAGCGGAAAGATACATTCTTAAACTCAACCTTACCTTCAACTTTATGTTCAAAGTGCTGTGGATTTTTTGAGTCTGCCACTTTATTTTCGGTTGTTAAAATTTCATTGATACGGTCTGCTGAAACAGATGCTCTCGGAACCATAATAAACATCATACTGATAAATAAAAAGCTCATGATAACGTGCATTGCATACTGGATAAACGCCATCATATCTCCGACTTGAAGATTACTTTGGGCAATCTGTTTGCCTCCAAACCACACAATCAGCAGTGAAATTACATTCATCACAAACATCATAATAGGGCGCATTGTTGCCATTGCACGGTTAACAAACAATGTGTTTGATGTCAAATCTTTATTGGCCTCATCAAAACGATTCTGCATAAAATTCTGATTTGCAAATGCTCTGACAACCATAATTCCCGAAAGTTCTTCCCTGCTGACCAGATTTAATCTGTCCACCAAAGCCTGCATTTTTTTAAATCGTGGTAATGCCACGCTGAACATAGTCATAATCAGGCCCAACATTGCAATCAATGCTAAAGCCAGCACCCACGCCAAACTTACACAGGTGGAAAGTCCCATAATCAAACCGCCAATACCCATAATGGGGGCAAAACACATCATACGAAAACCCATGCTTAAAAAGTTTTGAATCTGGGTGATATCATTAGTTGAACGGGTAATTAAGCTGGCGGTAGAAAACTGATCCATTTCGCTGTTATTGAAATAGGTCACTTTTGCAAAAACATCTCTGCGCAGATCTCTGCCAACTCCGGCTCCCATTTTCGCAAGGCAAAAACCTGCCCCAATGGCACAGCTTGTCAGCAAAATGGTTAATCCCAACATCTTTAAACCGACACTGATAATATATTTTGTTTGAATCGAATTGGTATCCGCTCCTAAAAGTTGGTAAAATTTTTTAACCAACACTGCACCGGTCTGAGAAATCATACTTTCCGGGGTCACTGCCGATTGATTGATGGCATCTTGAATTTCTTTCTGACTCTCCGAGGACTGCATGAATTCTTCTATATATTTCATATCAATCCCTCGTTTTTGTTCTGTGCTATTTTCTGAATGATCCGCCATCTGCTTTTCCATCACTTTTACAAGTGCATAGGATGCTCTGGAAAAAGCTGCATCTGTTTGTTCATCTGCTTCTTTTAAAAGAGCATAATCACCCTCTTTAAAATTTGGGTAGGTCTTTTTCAAATTTTCCAAATCATTTTCCGAAGATACCTTTATATAAGCATTATCAGCCGTTTGCTTGTCTTCCTCTGACATAAACATTTGCATCAATGCCATGCTCTGGGCGTCGATTGCCTTCGGAGAAGATTGTGTAATACCACCCTGCTGCAAACCAACATTGACAATATCACTCATATAATTTGGGAGCGCAAGCTCCAGCATTGCCTGTCCAAACAGAAATATGACCGCTCCCAACAATAAGGCGATATATGGTTTTAAGTATCGCTTTAATTTCAGCACCTTTTATTTCCTCCTTGTTTTCTTTCTTCTTACTAAATTATAAAAAAGTACTGACCATTTTCCACTTCCTCTTGAAGCAAATATTTCCGGGGAAATACTTTACAGATTATTTCCTTTCCTGTTATCATCAATTGTACTTTCCATAATATCAGTCAACTTGTTTAAAACGTGAAACATTGTTTGTGTATCCTCTTCCCCCAACTGTTCCATAATAAAATTCAGTTTTTGTACCATACTGTGATAAGATGTTTTCAGAAGTTCATAACCCGATTCGGTAAGCCGAATCCAAACTGTGCGTCTATCTTTCTCGTCCGGAAAACGCTCGACATAACCCATTGACTCTAGCTTGCTGATTTGCTGGCATACCGCCGGCATACTGTGTCCCATTTTAGCAGACAAATTGGATAAGGTCATTGGTGCAAATGGATCCGACTTATTTTCATTTGCAGATTTAATATTTCCGTGCCTGAGCATCATTAAAGTTCTAAACTGTGATTTACTGATTTCCGGTTTTGGTGTAATAGACATCCATGCTCTGCGCATTCTGTCCATGGTATGAAACATTTGCATAGAACGCTCCATTTCCTTTTTCATTCACTTCACCTTCTTAAAGATATAAAATATTTAACTATAATAATTAAGTATAATAATTATATAGCTTAATTACTTTACTATTTTATTATTTTATCCTCTTCTTGTCAATATTATCCAAAAAAGTTCATTCTTTTTTTACATAGCAACGATTCTAATAAAACAAAATCCATCAAGGCAGGAACATTATTTTCCTGCCTTGATGGATTTTATTTTCATATTTATTTTACAGATAATTTTTTACCTTTTCTGCGTCAGCCTGATCCTCTTCATAATACTGTGATTGTGCTTGCCACATATTGTAATATAGTCCCTTCTTTGCAAGCAGTTCTTCATGATTTCCGCTTTCACAGATACCACCATGGTCAAACACCACAATATTATTGCAAAAGCGACAGCTTGACATCCGATGAGAAATATAGATTGCCGTCTTATTCGACACAAGCTCGTCAAACTTGGAATAGATTTCATATTCACTGATAGGATCGAGCGCTGATGTTGGTTCATCAAGAATAATAACAGGTGCATCCTTATAAAGAGCGCGGGCTATCGCGATTTTTTGTGCTTCTCCTCCGGAAATTTCCATTCCCTCATTTCCCGTTTGATAAAGCACTGTCTGCAATCCGTTCTTCATCTTTTTAACCCGGTCTTCTAAGCCTGCTTTTTTCAAACAATTCCACACCTGCTCTTCGTCATAAGTTACGTTGGAAGCAATGTTTTCTCCCAGTTCAAAAGAAAAAAGTTTAAAATCCTGAAACACCACTGAGAAAAGGCTTTGGTACTCCCGATAATCATATTTTTTTATATCAATACCATTCAGTAAAATCTGACCATCCGTTGGGTCGTACAATCGACACAACAACTTGATGAATGTTGTCTTTCCTGCACCATTTTTTCCAACCAATGCAATCTTACTTCCTACCTTAAAGTGAAAAGAAACGTGGTCCAATACCTTGTGTTCACTTCCCGGATAGGAAAAAGATACATCTTTAAACTCAAGCTCATACTCGTTGTCATCCCGTTTTTCGACCGGAATTTGTCCCTCATACTTTTTGTTTTTGATACTAAAGAAATCGGTATCACATTTTAAATGCAGTGCCGCAATATTCATCTCGGTAAGGTCATTTAATAATCCGATAAAGGATTCATAAAAACTTGTCAACGAATTTACATATTTTAAAATACTGCCTACTGTGATAACTCCAAACAAAGCTTTTGTACCCACAATAATATAGAACAATGTAACTGCTGTCTGGCTAATAAAAATAATTCTCCCACCATACTCTTCTTCCAATTTTGTCTGCTTTTTTAAATATATCATCAATTGTTCCATACATTCACGAAAGCGTTTTAAATAAATATCCACTAAGCGGTAAGAACGAATATCTTTTCCGTTTTGGTATTTAGCAATTGAAAAATGGAAATATGCTGTGATTCTGTTAAACTTTAATGAAGATTCCCAATCTTCCTCTATTGCTTTTTGCTTTTTCCTAAAATTGATAATAGAACACCAGATAGAAATTGACAGTGTTGCAGCTAAAATTATTCCACTAAGCGGAGAAGTAAAGATCCATTGTACGATTCCTTTTTCTGTAATTGTTTCTGTAAAGAAAAAAGGTAGAATCAGTACGAATGCATAAACCAAGGAAACAAGATATTTTACTATTCTTCCAAAACTGTTAAGAAAATTGGAAATCCCTCCTATATTTTTCACCTGGTCATGCAGGCGAATCATATCTCGCACATCAGTCTGCTCCATCCGTTCATAGTCTAACTGTAAAGCCTTTTCTGAGAACCGCTGTTCGGAAACACTGTTTAAACTCAGATAGCTTTGCATCAGCCAATCCAAAACAGAAATCAGCAATGAACACACCAAATTAAGTGCCACCATCCAGTAGACTACCTGCATCACTGCAAAAGCTCCTGCTCCTGAAATCAATCTATCCAGAATCATTGCAGAACAGATTACATTGATAAACGGTTTTATCGCTGTTAAAATATTTTGCCCAACCGTCACCGGAATCGTCCAGTGATTATAAAAATGAATCAGCTTAATTACTTCGATGACCTGCGGGTCAATCACCCATTGCCATAGTGGCTTTTTCTCTTTCTTTTTCATCTGGTCGTTCCCTCAATTCTTTTTGATAGTAATAAGCTTGGTACTCAAACATTTTTGCATAACCTCCACCTAACTTCATAAGCTGCTGGTGAGTGCCTTGCTCGATAATCTTTCCGTCCTTCAAATACATTACTCTATCACAAAACTGTGTGCTGGACAAACGGTGCGAAATAAAGATAGAAGTTTTGTTTTGGGTCAAACTGTTATATTTCTCATACATTTCTGCCTCTGCTAACGGGTCAAGGGCTGCCGTCGGTTCATCCAGTACCATCACCGGTGCATCCTTATAAAGGGCACGAGCCAGCATCAGCTTTTGTACTTCACCGCCCGAAAAATCTGCTCCTTCTTGATAAAGATCTTTTGTGTATGGTGTTTTTTCTTGTTGCGGAAGCATCTGTATTTTTTCCCATAAACCTGTACGTTTTAAACATTGCCGAACCTTTTCATGGTCTGCTTTTTCAGATTCACAGCATGCAATATTCTCTTCTATGGAAAATGCCATTAAAAACGGGTCCTGAAAAACAGTTCCTATCAAATCAAAATATTCTTCTCTTGGGATACTGTTTATATTTTTACCACCCAGCAAAATTTCTCCGCTGTCCGGGTGATACAGTCCTGTCAAAAGTTTTACGATTGTTGTTTTACCTGCTCCGTTTTCTCCAACCAATGCAACTTTTTCTTCTGATTGAATCTTTAGATTTAGATGCTCCAAAACCGGTTTATCCGTTTCCGGATAAGTAAAAGTAACATCCCGAAACTCTATTGATGCCGGGAAAGAGATAGTTTTACCATCCTCTTTTACTTGTGGATACAGATCATCCATTTCTAAATAACTTCGTAAATATCCAAACTGAAGGCTTGCCTTACGCAGAAGAGAATAGTTGTTTATCATATCAGTAAGCCATACTGTAAATCCGGACACAATACCGATAAAGAATGTAAATTCCGCTATACTTATTTTACCTTCCAAAACTTTTGCAATTAACAATCCATAAGCTGTAATATCCCGAATCACCAAAAAAAGATTATTGGACACGTCCATTAGTTTTGCCCTGCCAACAACATTAGCATTTAACTTTTTTCGTTTTTGCGTCAACTCTTCCATTCGTTTTGGAAACCAGTTTTCAATCCCGTACATTCGAATATCTTTTGCAGTCTGCAACTCGCAGGAATAATCTCTTAACATATAGATGGATTGCGAAAGTTCACGTTCTTCATCCATTGTTTTCTTTTGGTAGCGATAAGCTATTTTTTCTAATATCAGGCAGCTGATTGTCATTGCCATCAAAATAAACAGAATCCTAATATCAATGGAGGAAAGAAAGCTTGCATAAGTAATCAGACCTATCGTATTAAAAACGAACAATGGCATCTTATTGAAAATCTGCCCTATCCCCCAGCTATCTCCATTGAGTGCCCAAAATGCCATTTGAAAGTCCAACTGCTTTCCATGAGGCTCTACATTTTGATAGCTGGTCGTCATTGCTTTGTGATAATAGCGAAGCATCATATTTTTCATTCTGAAATCGCTTAAATAAATATTATTCTTCCTCTGCAAGCTATTTTCCAGCCATTTGGCGCCGGCAAACACAGCACCGCTTCCCAGAATAGCCAGCAAAAATTTTGCAATATCCCCTTGCTCAAGCATCGCAATAATAATCGCCGGTAAAATGTTGCTGATGATTGGCAGTAACACGGATACCAGAACCAACGCCGGTGCTAAAAAACACATACATGGATAAACTTTAAAACATTCCTTGTAAGCATAAATCACATTTTGCCAAAGGGTATATCTTGGCTCCGGTACTACATCTTTTTCTTTCATCATTTTTCCCCCTCTCGTTTCTGATTTGAGTATAGCACAACAATTTTATCAATGGCTAATTTGTACACGAACGGTCATTTACAGTACACGAATGGTATAACACAATCATTGTTTTACATTTTGAGGGATACACCCTTTCATTTATAGTCCAATGATAGCAAAAAAGTTTCGTCCATAAAATCAATAGACGAAACTTTTATAAATTAAGATAAACAAAAATCGGCTTCACCGAATCAGTAAAGTTTTGCTTGTTTCTAAAATAGGTTTAAAAGATTACAGCGGCAACATAATCTCGGTTGCAAAAACACCCGGTTCATTTTTTCGGTTGATAAAGCCACTATATTTTTCAACAGTATTATTGATGCGTTTTAAACCATGTCCATGATTTCCCCTTTTGGTGGTAATATATTCCTCGTCTATCTTTTTGACCACTTCATTGGTGGCATTGGTGACAGAAATATAAAGCTGTTT
The DNA here is from genome assembly GCA_020024325.1 of Negativibacillus sp. GTDB lineage: Bacteria > Bacillota > Clostridia > Oscillospirales > Ruminococcaceae > Negativibacillus. The sequence continues at coordinate 30,231 of JAHHTY010000012.1, read as the reverse complement.
ACGGAACACACCAATATACAATCGCAAAAAGCGTTTTTCTTTTGGAAGTTTTTCACACGCTTCCACCGCATTATCGACCAGATTTCCAATCAGAACACAAAGGTCAATATCACTGACGGACAAACTTTGTGGAACAGACGCTTTGTAATTCAGTGAAATTTCCTGTTTCATTGCATAGGAGAGCTTGGAATTTAAAATTGCGTCAAGAGAAACATTTCCACTCTCTACCAATTGACGAATATCATCTAAATCTTCTTCCAGTCTGCCAAGATATTCATTGGCAAGCTCCAACTGATTCATTTGAATCTGTGCTTTCAGTGCTTGCAGATGATTATGATAATCGTGACGCCAACCTCTCATTGTAAGATACAGGTTTTGTACTTCCTCCACCTGCTTTTTTACTACTTTGTTTTGATACTCCATCATACTTTCTTCATAACTTTGACGAAGAAAACGCTGATTATTTTCTGCTAAAAAGAAGATGAGTGTCATTAACCACGAAATCGGAGAAGAAAGCTGTGGGGCTGCTGCCTGCATCAGACAAAGTCCTAATTCTACTAAATAGAATAAAGAAAAAAACATCCATGAAACCCTTCTGCTTCCAAGATGAAGTATTGCAAATCCCACACCGATTAACAGCAAAAATCCCCAAACGCCATATTTGCTCAAAACTGCAAACGCTCCTGACAGCAATGCCACAGGCAGCAATAGCAACAACCACTTTGCTCCTTTTTGTTGAACCAATTCAACCGAAAGATAGATAATAAGAGAAAGGAGGCATATTAAATTGATACACCAAAGTATCATTTACAACACTCCTTCCCGATAAAATCGGATGAAAGCTTCATTCAATGCTTTGTAGGCATTTCGGGATACGGGAATTACCTCATCATTATCCAAAAAGCAATCAGAGCGAGTGATTTTGATAACATGGGCAAGGTTAACGCAAAAGCTGCGATGTGTCATCACAAAATCGTCGCTAAGCTTTTCTCTTAAACGAACAAAGGAATTTTTTTGCTGTATTCTTTCTTTTCCCAGATGATATACAAGGTAATGCCCTTGTGTTTCAATGGCAGTTATCTCATCAAAATACAGTTTCTTTGTTTCTCCTACACTGTCTATAATCAGGTATTTTCTTTCTTTTGCTTTTTCTACAAGTGCTAAATCCAAAAGTTCAAACATCTTTTCCTGTTGAATCGGTTTCAGAAGATAACGTACCGCTTGAACCTCATATCCTTCAAAAACGTGATCTGCTATTCCGGTTAAAAACGCCAGCATTACTTGATGGTCTTGTTCCCGTATCTTCTTTGCTAAAGCAATTCCATCCAATTTTTTCATCTGAATGTCCAGAAGAATCAAATCGAAAGCAAAATTATTTCCCACCTCAAATAAGAGTTCTTCTGCACTGTAATAATGAAAAATCTCGCAAGATTCTTTCCTGCTTTTCGCCCATTCTTGTATCAACTTCTCAACCAAAAGGTGAGAAGGCTGTTCATCATCACAAAAACAAACATGCATTTTTATTTTCCTCCAAAAGCAAACTCTTATTTCATTCTACTATACTCTCGTTGTAAATTCAATCCTATACAAGAAAGCGACTTTCTTCCGTAAATGCTTTCTTTGTTAGATATGAAACTTCGTATATTTTCTTTTTTTGACATTTTTTATTGGATATATTTTTAATATTTCCGGGGAAATGTTTGTGGATTTCCTTATTCTTTTTTCCGGATATTATTTCCGGGGAAATATCATGCTCTCTTTTTAATATTGCCTCGGAAATATAAAAAAAGCTTTCTTGACTTTATACAAAATCAAGAAAGCTTTGAATCTTTATAGAATTATTCTTCGTCCGGAGCTTCCCAGTTATGGTATACTTCCTGAACGTCATCATTATCTTCGAGCAAATCGAGCAGTTTCTGCATTTTTTCGCAAAGTTCTGGGTCATCAATTTTAGTGTAGGTAGAAGGAACCTTTTGAATATCCGCTTCTACAAAGCTATATCCTTTTGCTTCCAAAGCTTCACGCACTGCACGGAATTCGTTCGGGTCGCTGGTTGCGGAAATTTCGATAACACCTTCGCCGAATTCAAAATCTTCTGCTCCTGCTTCCATGCAGTCTTCCATAATTTGATCTTCGGTGTATTTTTCATCTTCGTTATCAATAACGATGACACCTTTATCGCTAAACATAAAGGATACACAACCGGTCTGACCAAGATTTCCCCCACATTTATCAAAATAGTGACGCAGATCGCCTGCGGTTCTGTTTTTGTTATCGGTTAAAGCTTCTACGATTACTGCTACACCACTTGGTCCATAACCTTCATATACCATATCCACATAGGTATTTTTATCTCCGTCACCTGCGGCTTTTTTGATAATACGATCAATGTTATCGTTTGGCACATTGTTAGCCTTTGCTTTTGCAATCAAGTCACGCAGTTTACCATTATTCATTGGGTCTGGACCGCCCTCACGAACAGCTACTGCCATTTCACGTCCGATTTTAGTAAAGATTTTACCTTTCTGTGCATCGGTCTTTTCTTTTTTACGTTTAATGTTATTCCACTTGGAATGTCCTGACATAACAAAATCTCCTTTTTGCAATATTCTGTTTTACGGTATTTCATCAATTATAAAGCCGATGTTCTTCGGCAGTCATCTAATGCCGCATGAGTCTAGTTTATTTTATCACAAAATCACCTTTGATACAAGCCATTTTTTCCAAAGGCGTCCCGTAAAATGGCGTATTGATAGATGAAAATGGATAAACAAACACCTATTTACTCCAGATAGAAACATATGGATACACCTTATGAAAACCATTTGTTCCCTGTATTGAAGCAAACACCATGTAGGAAAATCCCAAAATAACAATCATGGATATTGTAAACATCTTCATGCTTCTTTTTTCTTTTATCTCATGTTTTTCTTTTTGAGTTAGCTTATGTTCCTTTGTCTTTGGCAGTTCTTGTACCGCAAAGCATTCTGCCATCTTGGGAAGAAGAATCATTGCATACATAAACAGATAGATGGAAAATCGTTCCAAAATCATATGATGAGTGCTGAAAACATATAAAACCAAAACATAAAAAGAACTGTTTACTAAAATACGATTTTCTTCTGATTGAGAGAGCAAATGCTTTCTCATAAACCAGACTGCAACAAAATAAATTGCCGGAAAAACAGCATATCTTACCCCAAGCCCTGACCAATATCGTGAACCAATGTATCCGGCATAATTAGGAAAAAGATACTGTGTCAAAAGTTGTGCTGCCTGTGTGCTGAAAAGAAAAAACGGCAGTGCCCCAGCTGAAAGCAGCAAAAATTTTTTTCCATCTACCTTCCAATTTAATATCCAATAAAAAGGCAGAAAAAACAAAGCCGAAGTATGAAAAGAGGAAGCCACAAAAACCACAAAAAGGAAGGGAAGAATTTTTCTTTTCTTTAAAAAAGGGTAGGCAAGCAGGCAAATTGTTGCTGCAATGGATTGTCGGAACAAATTCATACTATGTGCAAAAAATTGCAGGGTCAGATAAAGATACGCCCCCAGCCACGGCAGAGGAGAATATTTTTTGATAAACCAAAATACAATTCCGGTCAAAAAAATGTTGACTACAAACAGCAGATGATGATAATCAAGACCACATAGATACATTAGCCGAGTGAAAAACGAGTAGCCTAAAAATTTCTGCGCAACATGGTCTTTCAGCAACTGCGGCACGGTCATTGCTCCGAGCTGTTCATAAAGTTTTTTATAGTTAAAATAATCATACCCGATTCCATAGCGAAAAGTTGCAACCAAAACAAAGATTGCAGCTGCAATAAAAAGAAATGTATTCTGTAAGATACGTCGTTTTTTCTCTTCGATTTGCAAACAGGTATCGTCCCATAAAAAGAAACCTGCACACAAAAAGGCTGCTATGAAAAAATAAATGCTCAAATCAATTCCCCCTATTTTACAATTTGTATTTTATTCTTCCTTATTTAGTGTTTGTAATTTATTTTTATATTTATATTGATGAACCAGTTCTATCTTTGCCTGATTACAGACATTTTTCTTATGAAACACACAAAATTCTCATTTAACTTTTTTATTTCATATTGTTTTTAATGCCTTAAAATGATAAAATATAAAGTCGTTGTATATTGCTTAAAAGAAAGGGTGTTACATTTTGTTTTCCAAAAAGGACCTTCAACAACTCATTGTTCCTTTGATTATTGAACAATTCCTTGCCATCACTATCGGTATGGCGGACACCGTTATGGTTGCCAGCTGCGGTGAAGCAGCAGTTTCCGGTATTTCACTGGTGGATTCCATCAATATTTTGCTAATCAATATTTTCTCCGCACTTGCTACCGGTGGCGCCATCATTTCCTCCCAATATATTGGACGGGAAGAACCTCATCATGCTTGCGAAGCTGCAAAACAGCTTGTATTATCCGTTTTCATTCTTTCCATGTTAATTGGTGGTATCTGTGTTTTTGGCGGACCGCAAATCCTCAATTTTATTTATAAGGGAACCGAAGCAAGCGTTATGGACAACGCAAAAATTTACTTTTTGCTCACTGCTCTTTCTTATCCTTTCATTGCCCTTTATAATGCGGGAGCTGCTTTATTCCGTGCAATGGGTAATTCCAGGATATCAATGATCATTTCTATCTTTATGAACTTTATCAATGTGGGTGGAAATGCACTGTTTATCTTTCGTTTTCGTATGGGTGCTGCCGGAGCTGCATTGGCAACCCTTATCTCCAGAATTATCGGCGCTATCTTTATTTTGGCACTTTTGCACCGTTCTAGCAACATCATTCATGTTGACTCTTACTTAAAGCTTGAGTTTAAACCGAAGATGATTAAAAACATCCTTGCTATTGGTATCCCCAATGGTTTGGAAAACGGAATGTTCCAACTGGGAAAAATTATTGTGCAGGGTATGCTTGTTTCCTACGGAACTGCTGCCGTTGCTGCAAATGCTGTTGCTACTTCCATTGCCGGTTTCCCAATTATTCCGGGAACTGCCATCGGTCTTGCTATGATTACTGTTGTTGGTCAGTGTGTTGGGGCACAAAAATATGAGGAAGCAAAAAAATATATGTTTAAGCTGACTGCACTTTCCTATGGTTTCATGTTAATTTTAAATATATTGATTGCTGTTTTCATAGTCCCTATTGTCGGATTGTTTAATCTTTCATTGGAAGCTGCTTCTTCAGCAGAACAAATGATGCTTTGGCACAGCGTTTTTTGTGCTATTTTATGGCCTGCTGCTTTCACTATGCCAAACGGATTGCGTGCTGCCAATGATGTAAAATTCACCATGACTGTTTCTATCATCTCTATGTGGGTGTGTCGTATTTGTATGAGCTATGTTTTTGGAACAGTGTTAGGCATGGGTGTTCTTGGTACATGGTTTGCAATGTTTTTGGATTGGGTTGTAAGAATTATATTTTTTGCTGTTCGTCTTCGTTCTGACAAGTGGCTGCATCTGGAAATGCACCAAAAGCTAGACGCTTAATTAAAATAAAAATGACTCCTCTTTCAAGCTGAAAGTGGGGTCATTTTTATTTGTTCCTTATTCCGCATCGGCAATTCGCTATCCAAAATGTCCAGCAAAAATCAGAAGGTGCATCCTTCCTCCAATTTACTTAGGACACTATGTTATTTACCATAACGCCGGAGAATATTTTTACATAATACACAATCCCACTCCATTGTTGGCAACTGCCCTATTGTTTAATTTTGCGATAACGATTTCCAATACCGAAAGGGTTCTCTTTGGAAATTCCTTCTTCATAAGTACTGAATTTCACAATAACTTTTTGCCCTAATCTGTGAAACAGCATCTTTGTCAGAAGGGGTATGATGACATATATCATTTAAAAAATTATATTCTACCCTACTCATTTTAAGTTCATCCGCACAAACCTATACCCGTCCACTGGTCTAAAAATATCAGCATTTTAATGGGCTGCGTTCTTTGATATCTCTCCACAAAAGTCAAAAAGCATATCGGTCAGACAAAATACTTTTGAAGAATAATTTTTTTGGAGCTGAATTCAGAAAGCTCCCATCATATTCTTCTCAAAAATGTCAACCGCTGTGCCTCATCAAAAATGATCTGAAAATTTTACAAGTTGTTTCTCCCGAAAATTTTTGTCAATTTAGTATAGCCAATTATATTGCTATATGTTCTACAAAATGTTGTTAATCGTATTTTCTAAAATAAAACCGAAGAATTTTAAGCCATAGTAAATACAGCCCTATACAGAAAAAGTATAGAAGTTTTTTAGAACAGTCCGTTCTTCATTCATCATTGTTTCAGCTTATTGTGCTTCAAAGCGATAACCGACACCTCTTAATGTAACAATATATCGGCTATATTCACCTAAAGCTTTTCTCAAAAGTTTAATGTGCGTGTCCAGTGTTCTGTCATCTCCAAAGAAATCGTATCCCCAGACATCGTTAATCAGTTTTTCTCTTGTCAAAGCAATTCCTCTGTTTCGGACAAGATAGAAAAACAATTCATATTCTTTTGGAGAAAGATTGATTTGCTCACCATCAACAAATACCATTCTTCCGGTAAAGTCCACTTTCAGACCTTCAAACTCCAAAATTTCCTTAGTCGGAGTAGAAGATGCACTGCTGCGCTTGATAATGGCCTGTACACGAAGCATCAATTCTTTTGGGGAGAACGGTTTTGTAACATAATCATCTGCACCCAACTCAAACCCGTGGATACGGTCATATTCTTCGCTTCTTGCCGAAAGTATCAACACCGGAATCTGAGAAAATTTTCTGATTTCTCTGCATGCCGAAAAGCCATCTAATTCCGGCATCATAATATCCAGGATCATCAAGTCAAATTTTTCTCTTCTGCATAACTCGATTGCAGTCATTCCATCTGCCGCCTCTTCTACTTCATAGCCTTCAAATTCCGCATATTTACGAACTAGAACTCTTACTTTTTCCTCGTCATCTACTACTAGAAGTCGATACATTTTTCATCCTCCCAAGGTTTTTAACTTACTTTCTCAAATCAATAATTATCCATCCCAAATAAAGTTTTACATATCGTATCCTATCATGTTTTTGTGATGATAGAATGAACAGCATAAAAACTTAAAAAACCATTCAAAAAATGTTCTGATTATGTTTTTTTACCAAATACATTATACCTATAAGACAAACAACAAAGGACTTCTTGTCTAATCCAGAAGTCCTTTGTTGTTGATGTTGGGAAGATTTTTTAATCAAATAGTCCGCTTACTGTATCCCAGAAAGTATCGTTATTTTCATCATCCTTGGTTGTTGCGTTTGATGAATCATTTTTCTGTTGTTTTTTCTTTTTATTTTTTTTCTGCTCATCTAAGGTGATAACCTGCCGTTTCGGTTTATCGTCTTTATCCTCACGATTATTGCGGTCATCTCTGTCGCCATTATGGCTGTCTTCCGGTTCTGCAGCAGCACCGTTTCGATGCAGAATACAAGATGAAGGAATATAAGTTTCCTTATACCAGCCTGTTGCCGTAGATGGGCAATTTTCAGTAGCAAGATCGCCCGATTCAATACAATATTGAAGAGCACGAACCTTTTCCGAATAGGTAAAGTCCTTTGCCTCCAGACCTTTATGAATCGGCAGCATCAAATTTTTCCAGAAAATCGGTGTCGGATAGGTGGAGTAACGTATTTCTTCTTGAATATCGTAACCCATCCACACGCCGCCGATATAATATGGTGTAAAACCGATAAACCATAAGTCAGGGTTATCAATCGGAATCTGTGCCCCGTTGACATATTTTGTTCCTGTGGAAGAACCGGTTTTTCCTGCGGTCACAATTCCGGTTTCATTTTTCAGGTTTGCTTTTGCACCGGTACCTTGTGATACAACTGTTTGCAGCAGGCGATTCATTACTGTTGCCGTTTCTTCAGATACCACACGGACCTGTGTTGTATCTTTTTCCAGAACAATATTTCCTTCCATATCTGTTACCTTTGTATAGGTATATGGCTTTACATACTTACCTCCGGTCACAAAAATCTGGTAACAGCCGGTCAGCTCTTCCAAAGTCATACCGGTTGTCATACCTCCCAGTGCCATCGAAGAAAGGCTGGTTGCATCCAACTCATGCAGGGTGCTAACCTGGAACTTATTTTTGAGGGTATTATAGCAGACTTGCGGAGTCAGGATATTGACAATTTGTGCCGGAACAGTGTTGATAGACTGCTGAATTGCATACTGCACTGTCATCGGAGCCTTTGTATAGGTTTCGGAATAGTTCTGCGGCCAGGTGAAGGTCTTTCCGTTTTCGGTTAATGTCAGCGGTTCGTCCACAAAAGTGGAGGACCAAGTAACCAAATCTCGCTCAATGGCATTTAGGTAAGCAGAAATCGGTTTCATGGTGGAACCCGGATGACGCTGAGATTGTGTTGCTCTGTTAAACAGTCGGTTCGATGTTTTTTCGTTTCCGCCAATCATTCCCTTTACACTTCCATCCGGAGCAATGACAATCGCAGCCGTCTGTGGATATTCGCCATTATTCAGCGGCGGGAAGGTCGATGGATTTGCATAAGACTGCTCCATGGATTTTTGAATATTTGGGTCCATGGTGGAATAGATGCGGTATCCGCCGCTGTACACCATGCTTGTTGCATAAGCACGAGTATAATTATATTCCTTCTGAAGGTCTGTAACAACATCCTCAATAACCTGGTCTGTATGCCAGTCACTGAGGGCAGTTAATCCGTCAGAGGTGGATTCTACCTCTTTTCGAGGTGCTAATTGAACATCAAAAGCAATCCACTTATCGCAATCACTTTTGGAAATCATTCCCAACTTATACATTTCTTCAATGATATAGGTTCGACGTTCCTTATTTTCCTGCATACCGGTGCCCCAGCCCCAACTTTCATTTGGGTTTTCCCTCAATGGATTATATTTTGTAGGAGCATTGGTGATGGCAACAAGAGTTGCTGCCTCTGCTACATTAAGTTCGTTGATGTCTTTATTAAAATAAAGTTTTGATGCACTTTGAATGCCATAACACTGGTTGGAAAAGAAAGCTACATTAAGGTAAGTTTCCAAAATCTGTTCCTTTGTAAAGTTTTTTTCCAGCTTTAATGCTGTAAAAATTTCCTGTACCTTTCTTTCCGGGGTAACGTCATCATTTCCTGTCAAATTTTTAATTACCTGCTGGGTAATGGTAGATCCACCCTGAATCTTTGAAGAACCTCCGAAGAAGCTGAGGGTTGACTTAATTGTTCTGAGCCAGTCAACACCATGATGCTCCCAAAAGCGTTTATCTTCTGCGGCAACGGTTACATCGCGCACAAGCTTTGGAATCTCATCATAGCTTACCCACTCACGGTTTTGACCGGAGTATAGCTCCTTGACCACTGTTTCTTCCTTTGTTGCAGGGTCAGTGATATAGATGTACGAAGTATTATTCAGATTTACCTCAACATTAGCAAGGTCTACTGTCGGAGCTCCGTCCAAAGAATTGAAGATATACAGAGCCATTACCGATACCACGATAGAACCTGTGATAATTCCGATAAAAATCAATATGGCAAAAGCTCGACCCAGTCCTCCAAAAAAACGTCTGACCGGTCCTCGTTGTTTTGCTGCTGCCAAATAAATCCTCCTCCTTTTTATTCCTGTTCCTTATCTGTTTTGTCTGATTTAAAAGCACAAAATTCAACAATCATACCATGAATAGTTCCGACCGTTTTAGTTGCCTATTTATATAGACAATATTTATTATAGCATAATAAAAGTGAAAAATCTTAAAATTTTACAAAAATTAGAAAATTATCCAAAGCTAAATTTTTTGCATCTGTAAATTTTGTGATAGACTCCGATATTTTAAGCAGTATTCCATCATTTTACATTATTATCTTCCTTTTGATTTGTGTATAAACACCTTTTTTATGGGTAAATTATGTAAGAAGTTAAAAAATTTCCTTCTACTATATCTAAATTTTATCTTTTATAATTTCTAAATAGAAAGGGTGTATCGTTGTGAAGAAAAACCTTCTTCTCACCTGTGCCGCTTTAGCTGCTGTATCCATCATTACCTCTTTTCTTTTAATTATACCAAGTTTTATATCCAATTCTCAGAATATCCCTGACAGCAAAAAAGCCGATGAAAGAATGTCTGATGTTCCGATTGATTCAAAATCTGCCCAACCTCCAAAACCTGATTATCAATATCTTCTAAAAGATTATAACGGAAAACTTGCTGTATATCTCCCAAACAAAAAAACACCCGAAACTGTATTTGATTTTTATCTCTCCGCTCTCCCCTCATATGACAGAGGTCAGCTTCAGATGGGTGTACCGGTTGAAAGCTATGAGGAGCTTGTAAAAAGGATTGAAGATTATATCAGCTAGAACGGTTACCGATTTGTAATGGAACTTTCATCTAAAAAGGGGGATTTCTTTGCAAAGATGGATTATAATGAAAATGTAAAACGAATGACAATCCTACAACTAGAAATAGTTAATTGATTTTGAAGGGTGATACCCATGAACTTTAAATTTGCTCATAACAACATCAATGTGCTTAATCTTGATGAAAGCCTTGCTTTTTATCAGGAAGCGCTTGGTTTAACCGAGGTTTCTCGCAAGGTTGCACCGGACGGCAGCTTTATCCTTGTTTATCTTGGTGATACCTCCACTAAACACCAATTGGAATTGACATGGCTTAGAGATCGCCATGATCCATATGACCTCGGCGACAACGAAATACACATTGCATTTACAACCTCTGATTTTGAAGCTGCTCATGAAAAGCATAAAGCAATGGGCTGTATCTGCTACGAAAACAAAGCAATGGGTATTTACTTTATCTCAGATCCAGATGGCTATTGGCTTGAAATTATCCCGGAAAAAATCTAACTACTTTTTTCATAAAAAGTTTATTCTCCTAACCTAAAAAAGCACTCTGCAAAGAGTGCTTTTTTCTGTATATCCTTATACTGGAATATAAATTTAAAAATGAAGATTGAAGATATATGTAAAAAAGGAAGCAGGACAATATGTCCTGCTTCCTTTCATAATTGGATAGTCAATTAAACTATTCAGCCTGTGGAGCGCCTACTGGGCAAACGCTTGCGCAAGCACCGCAATCGATGCATTTGCCAGCATCAATTTCGTATTTGTCTGCTCCAGCAGAGATAGCGCCTACTGGGCACTCAGCCTCGCAAGCACCGCAGCTGATGCAATCGCTTTTAATCTGGTATGCCATAGTGAAATACACCTCCATATTTTGTTCTGCCCCTAAACAGGGACTTATATACAAGACAAATCTGTTAACCAGGTCTGTCTTTGCATTTATATTTTAACATATCAGGAAAAAAAATCAACTGAAAATCTAAATTTATTTAAAAGCCGTGACCTTCACCGCTCCCTTTTTTAAAATTATTATCACAGCCGTTATTATTTTCTCCGATATTTTTCACGCTGCAATTTTTAGGCAGCAAGTTAGTTTTCCAATTTTTTAAGCTCTCGCTCCTGCTTTGCATCCACAAAATCTTCTTTTGGCGGACGAGCATCCTTCAATACACGAACAGCATCACGATCAAAAACCATCGGAGCGCCATCGCTTGCTTTATCCAGACGAACTTTAACAAGACCTGTTAAAAGACTGATCTCGACAACAGTTCCTTTTCCTTCGCTGGTGGAAACATAGGCTCCCACTCTCGGTGTAATACGTAATAAATCTTCATAAGCATTCTGCTCATACTTTAAGCAGCACATCAGCCTGCCGCAAGTTCCGGAGATTTTAGTTGGGTTCAGTGAAAGTCCCTGCTCTTTTGCCATTTTGATTGAAACCGGCTGGAACTCTCCCAAGAAAGAGGAACAGCAGAACGGTCTGCCGCAGATGCCTAATCCTCCCAACATCTTTGCTTCATCGCGCACTCCAATTTGACGCAATTCAATCCTTGTTTTGAACACCGACGCCAAGTCTTTAACCAACTCACGAAAATCTACCCTGCCATCCGCAGTAAAGTAAAACAGTATTTTGTTATTATCAAAGGTATATTCTACATCTACCAGTTTCATGTCCAATTTATGTTTTTCAATTTTTTCCTGACAGATTTTAAAAGCCTTTTTTTCTTTTGCTTTATTGTCTTCAATATGCTTCAGGTCATCCTGATTTGCAATGCGAATTACCGGTTTTAATGGTTTTATGATACTTTCATCTTCAATCTCACGATTGGAGATTGCAACCTCTCCGCACTCGATTCCTCTTGCTGTTTCCACTATTACCTTTTCGCCTACTGGCATTTGCACACCGCTTGGTGAAAAATAATAAATTTTGCCTACTTGTTTAAAACGAACACCTATTACTTCGGTCATGGCTTCCTCCATTCTATGACATTTATATAGACACAATATCTTCTAACTTATTGCAGATGTTCTTTTACCTCTGCACAAAAAGCTGCGGCAGCTAAGTTCAGGCTGACATTCTGTGATACCCGAGCTGCTGTACTGTCTATTATATCAAGAATCTGCATAGCCTGCAATGTGGTAAAGCGATTTTTTATCTGTGCCGGAATCTGTGAATTTCCCACCGGAAGCCCGTTTTTTAGATGTATCAGCTCGATAAAATAACTGCGTATTTCTTGCATTAGCTCCAAAAACTCTTCACGTTTCTTGCTCCCAACATATTCCTGAAGGCAGCACAGCAGTTCAAACTCCTGACCTGTACAAATCATCTCTGCAGTACGGCGAGCGTCACAAGCAAGCTTCAAACTTTTTTCGTTTTGCAGAATATTCAAAGCCTTTCCGATATTGCCTTGTGCAAAATGGGCAGCTTGTATAACCTGTTCTTGGGGAAAGTTTTCCTTTGCGAGCTGTCCCAAAGCCTGGATACATTCCTCTTCGGTACAAACCGACAGTGGAATCACCGCTGCACGGGATAAAATTGTCGGCAATATTCTGGCACGGTTATTACAGGTCAATATAAAAACCACCTGTGCCGGCGGTTCCTCAATAATTTTCAACAAGGCATTTTGTGCTTGCTCCGTCATATTGTGGACATTGCGAAGGATATATACCTTATAATCGCCATCATTTGGTCGGATATAAGCGTCCGTTCGGATTTCTCGAATTTTTTCTACATGAAAAGAATTCACTTTATTTTCCGATTCTGCCAACACCACATCGGGGTGGTTGTCCGACATAATTAAACGGCAATTTCTGCACTCACCACAGGGACGTTGTGAAACGATTTGCTGTCCGCACAAAATTCCTGCTGCGATTATTTTCGCAAAAGCGGTTTTACCGCATCCGTCTTCCCCTTCTAAAAGGATTGTATGCGGCAAACGCCCGTCAGTTATAAAATTGACGAGCGTTTGTTTTGCTTTATTGTTTGAATAAAAATGATTCAAAAGCAACCTGATTCTCCTTATACGCCGAGGTTTGATTAAACTTTTTCAAAACGCTCAACGTCCATAACGAAGATGGTAGCACCACCGATCTGAACTTCTACCGGATAGGTAGTGTACATTCCAACCCCATAGGAAGCGGAGGAAGGAACCATCTGTTTACGTTTCTTAGAGTGGTCTGCAATAATGTTGATAACCTGATCAACATTTTCGTCCTGTGTACCAATCAGAAAAGTTGTATTACCCGAAAGCAAGAATCCACCGGTGGTTGCAAGTTTTGTTACCGAAAAGTGATTTTTGGTCAGTGCGGAAGAAACCTTTGCACTATCATCGTTGGAAACAATCGCTAAAATTAATTTCATATATGTAACCCCCTCTGCCCAAGTAGAGCTTCCATTCCTACCTGGTCAATATTTTGGAAAGGAAAATTCTTCATTATATTTTCCTTAATCCTATTCTACCACATCTATGACAGAAATGCCAGAGTTTTTTAATATTTTTATAGATTCTTTGTACAATCTTTCACCGGGCATTACCAAAGGAATTCCCGGCGGGCAGGTAATTTTTACCTGAGCTGCCACTTTATTCTCTGCTTGCTCTATTGGTAATGAAATTTTAGGAGATAAAAATGCCTCTCTCAATCCCATTACTTTTTCTCCCGGGAGGATTGGAAAAGATGAAAAAGGCTGCTGCTCTGCCTTAAATTCCCTCAGCAATTCTTTTGTGCGCAAAAAATCTTCTTCACGGCTAAACGGGGAAAAGAGCAAAACGCATCCACTGTCGCTGAGATACTCTTCCATAATATGATGTTTTCTCAACAATGTTCTAAACCGATTGCTGTCCCATCCTGTTCCTGCAATCGGCAGGCTCAGACGCATTGGGTCGCAATGTGTTGGCATGACAAATCCCCTTTGCCTTGCAAGCTCAGCCAATTCTGCACAACGCTGTGCGGTTTCTTTGAGTCGTTTTGGACCTTCCTCCATCAAAAATCCGGCTGTACTGTCCATAGACAACATAATTAAATAGTTGGGACTGGTGGAGCCAAACACTGTCATTGCATTTTTGAGCTTTGGAAGATATTCTTCTCTTGCACTGTGCAGCAATGCAGCACCGGTGAGGGCAGGGAGAGTTTTGTGCAGTGAATCGCAGCATAAATCTGCTCCCAGCTGCATTGGATGCAGTTCCTCTTGAAAAAAGCGAAGATGTGCTCCATGGGCATTATCTACTAAAAGAGGGATTCCTTTTTGGTGTGCTTCCTGTGCAATTGCTTTAACATCGGACATCACTCCAAAATAGTCGGGTGATGTAATATACACAGCGCAAACCGAATCCAGTGCCCCTTCTCTCTCCTGTTTTTCGAGAATGGTTTTTATATCTTTTGGAGAAATCCTTCCAATCAATCGTTCTTGCTGTGAGCGTTCCGGATAAACCCAAATCGGCTCTAATCCCAAAAGTGCCATTGCATTTACTGCGGAGGCATGAATATTTCTGCCTGCAATTACTTTTCCACCTTTTTTTGCGACAATGCGAAGCATTGCCTGAATGCAAAGGGTAGAACCACCGGCACTCATCACACTTCCCTTGGTACCATATAATTCAGTAAAAATTTCCTCCAATTTTTTGAGTGGACCATCATCCTCAAACAGACTGTCCGTTCCCTCTACCTCGGTTAAATCGTACTGCATCAACTGTCCAAATGGTTTGATGGCTGCTCCTTTATGTCCGGGCATATGCAGTCGGGACCAATCTTGTTTTATATATTGTTCCAGTGCTTGACGCAGCGGTGTCTGTTTGTACATTTCTTACCTATCCTCCAAAAGTGAAATATTTCTGAGAATTGTTTTTTTGCCACGATAGTTAAAGGCTCTGTTATTAAGAAGTTTCTGTGCACTTTCTTTATCAAATACCGATACCGAAGAATCCCGAAACTCCGGAATCGGTGTCAGCTTTTTTGCCTTTTGATTCATTGGGCAAACATCATTACAGATATCACATCCCCAAATGAGTCCCCCATCCTTTATCTGTTTTTCTTCCCAAGGGGTAAGCTCGCCCTTTTTCTGTGTAATGTGAGAGCGGCATTTATCAAGCTGTATACTCCCATCTTTTTGCAGTGCTTTTTGCGGGCAGGCTGATAGACATTTTCCACAGGAAATGCAATTTTCAGGCTGCATTGGCTGATCTGTTTTTAAAACAAGATCGGTAACAACCTCTCCGATAAACAGATAACTTCCATACTCAGGATGAATCAGCAAGCCATTTTGTCCCCGTCTGCCAAGACCTGCATAAAAGGCAGCCTCTACCTCACGAATAGGAGAATTATCGGTAAAAGGCTCAAAACTGTTTTGCGGAAACAAGCAGCGCAGCCTTTCACAAAAGCGTTGCAAATATTCTCCCGCTACTATATGGTAATCTGTCACCATCGCATAACGGGAAATATTTTTTTCGAGCGGTTCTCCTGTATAATACGGGAATAGACAAACCAGAACAGACGCTGCCTTTTGTGGAATACGCTGTTTTGCTCGGCATTCTAAACAGGGCAATATTTGTTTAAAATCGCAGATGCCAAACGGCAATGGGCAATCTCCTGCTAAAACCTGTTCTGCTATTTGTTTTACAAGCTCTGTTTGGTCCATGCAATTCCCTCCTTTTTCTTGCTGATATTACTTTATCACATTCAATCCATTGTCGCAAGCGTTGGATAAAATACATAAAGTTATGTTTTGCACAAAAATCCCTTTAAATTCTATCTTTTTTGTCCTTGTACTTTTATTTTTTTATGGTACAATATGCGTAGGCTTTTTTTTAAACTTAAATCCAATATAGGGAGGATTTTTTCATTATGAATATCAGTATGTTCGATATTCTTGGACCTGTTATGATTGGTCCGTCCAGCTCTCATACTGCTGGAGCACAGCGTCTGGGCAAAGCAATGTATAATATGATTTCGGATAAACAGCTGACCGCGGTACATTTTATGCTTCACGGTTCTTTTCATCTGACTTTGCGTGGACACGGAACTGACCGTGCACTAGTGGGTGGCGTTTTGGGTATGAACTCCTATGACCCACAGTTAAAAAATTCTTTGGAAATTGCCAAAGAAAAAGGGATTGACGTTTCTTTTGAAGGTTCCGACCTTGGTGACGTACATCCGAATACTGTTCTTATCATCGCAAGAACTGCTGACGGACAAATTTCATCTTTGATGGGCTCCTCTGTTGGCGGAGGTAATATTGAAATTATACAAATCAACGGAACTTCTGCCAAATTCTCCGGCAAATACCCGGCAGCAATCATCAGTCACTTTGACCGTCTGGGTATCATCAGCCACCTTACCTCTATCCTTGCAATCAACCAGATCAACATTGCTACGGTTTTAAATTCTCGTGATGCAACCGGTAAAAACGCTGTTACCATGATTGAAACCGAATCGCCAATCAGCGAGGCGGTTAAGCAGGAGCTGGAAAGTGTGCCCTCTGTTACTAGTGTCATCACAATGGGTAAAATAAGCTAATTGGGTTAACCCTGCTTGGTATCTGACTGAATCAATCTCGAAAGGAAAATCTTGTATGTACTTTTCTGCTCAGGAAATGTTGGCCCAGCTTGAGGGCACAGACAAGCGCATCTGCGACCTTGTCATCAATAATGAAATTGAACTTTTTGAAACCAGCAAAGAAGAGATATTCTCCATGCTGGAAGAACGCTACCAGATTATGTATAATGCAGCTCACGATGCTTTGGAAAAAGAAATCCGTTCTTTAAGCGGACTAACCGGTGGCAGTGCAAAAAAAATGTGGGAATACAGCAAAAAAGGATCTCTTATATGTGACACTATTGTCCTTCGCGGTGTTGCTTATGCACTGTCCTGCTTAGAAGTAAACTCTTCTATGGGACTGATTGTTGCAGCTCCTACTGCGGGTGCTTGTGGTATCCTTCCGGGAACACTGCTCACCGTTGCCGAAAAGCACAATGTTCCTCATCAAAAAGTTTTAGAGGCACTGGCTACCGCTTCCGGTATCGGTCAGCTGATTGTGAAAAAAGCAACCGTGTCCGGTGCCGAGGGCGGTTGTCAGGCAGAGTGTGGCAGTGCTGCTGCTATGGCTGCTGCTGCCATTACGGAAATGCTTGGAGGAACTCCTACCCAGGCATTTGATGCTGCTGCTATTGCTATTCAGAACATTATGGGTCTTGTATGTGACCCTGTTGCCGGCTTAGTTGAAATGCCTTGCGCAAAGAGAAATGCTTCCGGTGTTGCTAATGCTATGGTCAGTGCAGATCTTGCATTGAGCGGTATTTTCAGCGAAATCCCATTTGATGAAGTGGTGGAAGCAATGTATAAGGTAGGTAAAGCTCTGCCTGCTACCCTGCGTGAAACCGCACTCGGCGGTGTTGCTACAACTCCAACCGGATTAGCAATGAAAGAAAAAATCTATGGTAAGCAGGACACTGACTCTTGCGGAGGCAACTGCGCTTCCTGCGGCGGCTGCAACTAATAGATTTGATATCATATACTTTAAAAAATCGGCTGCATAAACACAGCCGATTTTTTTGTTTTCTAAATAATTTTAATCTCTGTGCAAACACTCTTTGTCACATCTGTTTTAGAATGATATAACGTAAAAACAAAAAATTCCTCACCACAAAGGCTTTAAAGTTCCCAGGCAGATTGACTGTACTGATAGAATTTGTACAAAGTTGTATAAAAGAAGTCCGAAAAAATATTCATTAATAAATATTTCACAAAAAATTTAAATTTAGCTTGTCTTTTAGTACGCAAACCTTTATAATAAAATTAGATTTTTAAAAATTTGCAGAAACCAAAATTTTTAAGGAGTGTCGGAATGCTAAAAGATGCACAGTGTCATTTTCCACGGTTAGGTATGCGTGTTTGGAAAACATTATTATCTGTCCTTTTGGTGGCGTTAACCTATCACTATCTGTGGGGCGGACGAAATGCCTGTTTTGCCTGTATTGGTGCAGTGTATGCAATGGGGAATCATTTTCATGAAGGATTTAAATTTGGATTTAATCGCTTTATCGGCACACTGTTTGGTGGACTAATCGTTATTCCTTTTTACTGGCTTTATTACCACCAACCTTTTGGTATTCCACAGGAAATTTACCTTGTTTTAGGTCTACTGTGTTTATTTCGTCTTCACATTATTTCCGGTGCCACTACTGCAATTCAACCCGGTGCCGTTATTTACTTTGTGGTACTTTTTACTCAGCCGGTAACCACCTATGTTTCATACACCATTGCACGTGTTATTGATACGGCAGTCGGTGCTATTTTCAGCTTAGTTTTAAATCTACTGTGGCCTTCCCGACTTGATAAACGCCGTGGATTTGACTTACCACATACCATGCAGCGTTGGCTAAAAAGCAATCAGCGTCCTGAATGTGAAGAATATCCATCTAAACTGACTAAAGAAAAAAACGACTCCCATTAAAGGGGGTCGTTTTCTGCTTTAGTATTTTCTGTTTGTTTCCTGTTGTGCGTGAAAATGCAGTTCGTCTATATTATGAATCTGATTTGTGTTTTGAATCAAAGCACCCTGAACATCTTCCGGCAAAGTGAGAAAAAACTGCCTTGCATTTGAATCGCTTGCAAGAATATCGTTCAAATTTTTCATTTTATATCCACCTTTCCTTATTTGCTTTTGCTTTTTTAGTCTATGATTTTTCTGATTTCATATTCAAAAAAAGCTATGGAAAATTTTGTTTTTCTTTTTATAATTTTTCTTTGCTCACCAATTCTTCTTTCTTTCCCTATACTGTAATAAGCTCGTGATTTTTTAAAGGAGGTTTTGTGATGTCTGAAAACGCACCGATTCTATTTTTTCTTGGAGCAAACTCTCCACAAGGGTTTGTTTCACGTTTTGACCAGCTGGATTACGGAGAAGAAAACTGGCATACCTTCATCATCAAAGGTGGACCCGGATGTGGAAAATCCTCATTGATGAAGCGCATTGCTTCGTTATTTGAAAGTCGCTCGCCGAAGATGGAAAAAATTCTCTGTTCTTCTGACCCTCATTCACTGGACGCTATCATTCTTCCTGAATGGAGAGTTTCGATTGCAGACGGAACTGCTCCTCATGTGTTGGAGCCTACTTATCCCGGACTTTCTGAAAGCATTATCAATCTTGGAGAATTTTTAAATCCATTAAAATTAAAGCCTCACGCTGCTGCTATCAAACAGCTTCGGCAAGCTACCTCCAAAAACTATGCTCAAGCAACAGACTGTCTTGTGGCTGCAAAAACTTTTTTAAACGATTGCAATCGTATTACTCTAAGCTACTGCGATTTTGAAAAACTGAGCGCCTATGCAAAACATTTTGCCTGCAAAAATTTTCCCGTTAAAAAAAATATAAGTCGTTGCCATGCAAAGGAACGTGTCCGCTTTCTCTCCTCCATTAACTCGCATGGTATCACCTCTGTTTTTGATACAGTTCCTTCTCTTTGCCCGAATATTTGCTTTATCTGTGACGAATATGATGCTGTTGCTCCGCTGTTTTTATCTGCCTTGAGAAGCCATGCTTTAGACGCCGGATATGATGTTATCTCCTGCTATTGTCCAATCTCTCCTCACAATAAAATCGAGCACCTGCTTATTCCGGAGCTTGGTCTTGCTTTGATGACCGAAAACCGATTCCACGACCTTTCCTGCATCACACCGGAGCGTCGCATCCATGCAAAACGCTTTTTACAAACTGATGCACTGCGTCGTCACAAAAAGCGTCTTTCATTTTATCAAAAAGCTGCTTCACAACTGATAGAGCAAGCGGTACAAATTCTTTCAGAAAACAAAGAAATGCACGACCTTTTAGAACAGCTCTATCTAAAAGCAATGGACTTTTCGATGATGGATGATGTCATTGAAAATCTTGTTGCACAAATTGTCGATTTTAAGCTTGCTGAGGAAAATAACCATCTATTTTAATTTTTGAGCCAGTCAAAATATTTTGCTGCATCACTGTATCGTTTTATAATTTCTAAAAAAATGAAATATATTACGCCACACAAAATTGTGTGGCGTGTTTTTTATAAAATGCTAAAAACTTATATTGAACAAAAAAATTTTTCTGTTTTGGGAAAATATAACAATATAAAAAAGCCTGTTTTATAGAAAACAGGCTTTTTTAATTTCCAAACAAGCAATTTTATCAAAGAAAACTTTCGCACTCTTATTTCTTTTCTATCTTGAGAAAGTTTAATCTTTCATGATTTTGCGATACATATTGACATAATCTTCAGCAGATTTTTTCCAGCTGAAATCGCTCTGCATTGCGCTCTGCATTGCTTCTTTCCAAAGCGGTTTATTTGCATACAATCCTTCTGCACGCTGAATTGCGCCCAGCATATCATGAGCATTATATGTTTTAAAGGTAAATCCATTTCCGTTTTCTTCACCCATATCATGGATACTATCTTTAAGACCGCCTGTTTCACGGACGATTGGCAAAGTACCATATCTTGCTGCCACCATCTGTGCAAGGCCACAAGGCTCGCTCTTAGATGGCATCAGGAAAGTATCTGCACCTGCATAAATCTTCTTAGCCAGGCTTGGCAAGAAACCAATCTTCACCGCTACCCTGCCCGGATATTTTACCTGCATTCTTCTAAAGAAATCTTCATATGCAGCGTCACCCGAACCCAGGATAACAACAGAAAGGTTATCTTTCATCATATCATCAAAGATATACTGCACCAAATCAAGACCTTTATGAGAAACAAAACGTGTTACCATTCCCAAAAGCATCTTGCTGCCATCCGGCTCCAGACCCATTTCTTTCATCAGTTCCAATTTATTAGTCTTTTTCCCTGACAAATCTTCTATGCTGTAATTTTTATAAATATCTTCATCCGTTTTTGGATCATTTGCTGTAATATCAATACCGTTTAAAATGCCCACTACACGGTCGCCCTTTGTGTTCAAAATCGGGTCCAATCCATGTGAATACCATGGGTCGTGAATCTCCATTGCATAGCTTGGGCTGACAGTATTAACCATATTCACTTGCATAATAGCTGCCTTCATCATATTAAGGCAACCGTTATATTCCAAGCTTGGGTTCTGATATTCCGGTATTCCCAGAACATCCCACGCAATTTCCATTCCATACTGTCCTTGATACTGAATATTATGAATTGTGAATACTGTTTTAATGTCCTGATATTTTGGAATGTTGCGATAGAATGTGTTTAAATAGATTGGAGCTAAAGCTGTGTGCCAATCGTTTGTATGTACAATATCCGGTGAAAAATCAATATAGTTTATCATCTCAATGGCTGCCTTCGAGAAAAAGGCAAAACGTTCTGCATCATCATAATATCCGTAGAGATTATCTCTTTTAAAATAATATTCGTTGTCCAAGAAATAATATACCACACCCTGATGAGTTAAACGAAAAACGCCGCAGTACTGGTTTCTCCATGCCAACGGAACATTAAAGTTCCGAACAAAATCCATCTTTTCTCGAAACTGCTGAGGGATATTTTTATATAAAGGTAATACAACACGACATTCATTTTTGGACTCGCATAATGCCTTTGGCAGGGAACCTGCAACATCTGCAAGCCCTCCGGATGCAATAAAAGGTCTGGCTTCACTTGCTACAAACAAAATTTTCATCAATCAATGCCCTCCCTATTTCGAGTATTTTCCGCATTCTGCCGTGCGGATTTCATTAAGCGAGAAGCCCTTTTGATCTGCTGCAAAAGAGCTTCTCTTTTTATTTTAAGGTTATAGGGTTATACAATGGTTCCTTTTTCTATAAAGAATGGATATTCTTTGCAGCCCATCAATGTTTTAGCATCTCGTATCATAACATTTTTATCGGTTACAACACCGTCCAGACGGCTGTTTTCTCCAACCCATGTACCCTGCATCAAAATAGAATTTTTAACAACAGCACCTCTGCCAACCTTAACTCCACGGAAAATAATACTATTTTCAACGCTTCCTTCGATAATACAGCCATCTGCTATCATCGAATTTTTGGTGTGAGCGTTAATTCCATAGCGAACAGGAACTTCATCGCGAACTTTTGTGTATACCGGGCGTTCTCTTGGGAACAATTCTGTTCTAACTTTAGGGTCCAATAGTTCCATGCTGCAATCATAGTAAGATTGCAGTGATTTAAGGTCTGCTACATAACCGTTAAACTCATATCCGTAAATCTTTAAGCGCTGATTTCCTCTTTGCAGCACACCGTTTGTGAAGCTGTAAAAGTTTGCACTTGCAGCATCACTGATAATGCGTTCCAGCAGCTTTTTATCAATAATGGTCATATTCAGAAGTACATTTCCCTGATCCGATTCCGGATTTACATAAGCTGCATTCACTCTGTTATCTTCGTCCATACTGATAGTTGTGACATCATAATGAATCGAATCGGTAATCGGTTTATTTTTATATACAACTGTTACGTCCGCCTTGCGCTCCTTATGATAACGAATTACCTCTGCATAATCGATAGAAGCAATATTATCACAGTCGGTCATCACTACCAATTCTGCTTTAGAAGCACGAATATAAGATAAAGCATTGCCCAATGCTTCTAATCTTCCGCGGTAAAAAACAGCTTCATGGGTTGCATATGGAGGCAGAATTGTTAAACCACCTTTTTTACGGGAGAGATCCCACTCTTTTCCCGTTCCAAGATGATCCATCAAAGATTGGAAGTTGCTTTTTGCAATCACTCCGACATCCTGAACTCCAGAATTGATTAAATTAGAAAGCACAAAATCGATCAGACGATATCTACCGCCAAATGGTACAGATGCCATTGTGCGGTGTTCTGTAATTTTGCCCATTCTTATGTCATGCATATTGGAAAAAACAATTCCCAGTATTTTACTCATTGTCTTCGCCCCCCGGTATATCCTGTTCAATCATTGCCTTTGGCGGTACACTAACATCCTTGCCAATGTGAATTCCTTTGGCAATTACGGTAACTCCCCAGTTGTCTTTATCCTCCGTATTTTCCGGACGGCAGCCAACCCGAGCATTTTTGTCAATAGTAACATTTTCTGCAATAATGGAATATTCCACCACCGCTCCGGATTTGATAACAGAACCCGGCATCACAATGCTGTCATGCACAACAGCACCTTCTTCTACCACTGCTCCCGGGAAAAGTACTGAAAAATCAACGTCACCTTCCACAGTACATCCTTCACTGATCATTGCGTTTTGAATTTTTGCATTTTCAGCAACATATTGTGGCGGCATTACAGGATTCTTTGCATAAATTTTCCAATTATCATCGTATAAATCCAGCGGTACATTTGGATTGAGCAAATCCATATTTGCTTCCCATAAAGAATCGATAGTTCCCACATCTTTCCAATATCCTTGGAAAGCATATGCATACATTCTTTCTCCGTTATCAAGCATTGCAGGAATAACGTTTTTACCAAAGTCGTTCTCAGACTGCGGGTCTGCTTCATCCTGTTCCAGATATTTCTTGAGCTTAGACCATGAAAATATGTAAATTCCCATCGAAGCAAGGTTGCTCTTTGGCTGCTTTGGTTTTTCGGCAAATTCATAGATTCTCTTGTCTTCATCGCACGCCATAATACCAAATCTTGGTGCTTCTTCCCATGGAACCTCCATAACAGCAATGGTGCAGTCTGCATCTTTCTGTTTGTGGAAATCCAGCATCTTTGAATAGTCCATCTTATAGATATGGTCTCCGGAAAGAATCACTACATATTCAGGGTCATAGCGATCAATAAAGTTTATATTTTGATAAATGGCATTTGCCGTTCCGGTGTACCAATCTGAATTGGAACTTTTTTGGTAAGGTGGAAGAGTATAAAGACCACCATTGATGCGGTCCAAATCCCATGGCTGACCTTTTCCCAGATACTCATTTAATTCGAGTGGCTGATACTGTGTCAAAACACCGACAGTATCAATTCCTGAATTTACGCAGTTGGAAAGAGGAAAATCAATGATGCGATATTTTCCTCCAAACGGTACTGCCGGTTTTGCAATATCCCTGGTCAAGGCATACAAACGGCTGCCTTGTCCACCTGCCAGAAGCATTGCAATCCATTCCTTCTTTAAAATCATGTTTTATCCCCCTCTGTCTATCAAATCCTCCGCAAATTGTGAGCAACTTTATTTTGTTATATTATGCCTCTTCTGTTGCTTTTTTGCGAGTGCGTTTTTTTGGTTTTTCTTGTGATTCGGCTTCAGTTTTTGCCGGTTGTGCAGCCTTTTTACGGGTGCGTTTTGGTTTTTCTTCTGTTGGTGCGGTGTCCTGCGCTTTTTTACGAGTACGCTTTGGCTTTTCCTGTACCTCCGGTTCTGCTTCGTGTGATGTTTCCAAATCAATAATCAAATCCTCTTGATTTTGTTCAGGTTGAATTTTTGAAGGTTTCAGATACATCACCGACATCGGAGGAATATCCACAGCAATAGAGTTTGCTTTACCATGCATTGCAATTTTTTCTGAAAGGACAATTTCCTTCTCCTTAATTCCGCTGCCTCCATAACGGATATCATCGGAATTAAGAACAATTTCATAATTTTTTTCTTCCGGAATACCAAATCGGTAGTTATCTCTCTCTACCGGTGCGAAGTTGCAGATAGCAATCACATCATCTCCGTCATCATTGGTTCTGCGGAAAACAATGATATTTTGAGTGTTATCATCGTGAACCAACCACTGGAAACCGTCCCAGCTATCATCAATTTCCCACATCGGTGAATTTTCAGCATAGAAATGGTTGAGATCACGGATAAAGCTCTGTAACTTACGATGGCTTTCATAAGAAAGCAGCTGCCAATCCAGCTCTTTCTCAAAATTCCACTCGATAAACTGTCCAAACTCCTGACCCATAAACAGAAGTTTCTTTCCCGGATGTGCCATCATATAACCCATCATGGTTCTCATTCCGGCAAATTTCTGGCTATACTCTCCCGGCATCTTATTGATAAGTGAACACTTTCCGTGTACTACCTCATCGTGTGAAAGAGGAAGAACATAATTTTCCGAAAAAGCATACATCATGCTAAAGGTGAGTTTATCATGATTATAAGCACGATAAATCGGATCAAGAGAAACATAGCTGAGCAGGTCGTTCATCCATCCCATATTCCATTTAAAATTGAATCCCAGTCCTCCGGCATATGGTGGTTTTGTAACCAGAGGCCATGCCGAAGATTCTTCTGCAATCATCAGCACATCAGAGTGCTCGCCCAAAACGCTGGAATTTAATTTTTTCAGGAACTCCACTGCTTCCAAGTTTTCGTTTCCACCATGTGCATTCGGTGTCCACTCCCACGCTTCTCTGCCATAATCAAGATAAAGCATTGATGCTACCGCATCTACACGCAAGCCGTCAACATGAAATTTTTCTATCCAGAACATTGCACTGGAAATCAAGAAGCTCTGGACCTCCGGGCGTCCGAAATCAAAAATGCGAGTTCCCCAATGTGGATGTTCACGTTTTTGCGGATCTTGATACTCATAGCACTGTGTTCCGTCAAATTCATACAGTCCCTGTTCATCTTTTGGAAAATGTGCAGGAACCCAGTCCATGATAACACCAATATT
The DNA here is from genome assembly GCA_020024325.1 of Negativibacillus sp. Taxonomy (GTDB): domain Bacteria; phylum Bacillota; class Clostridia; order Oscillospirales; family Ruminococcaceae; genus Negativibacillus. Next base: position 4,273 of record JAHHTY010000012.1, on the reverse strand, counting down.
GTTTTCATGGCACTTATTGATTAGATACATAAAATCTTTTGGTGTACCATAACGGGAAGTTGGTGCAAAATATCCTGTTACCTGGTATCCCCATGATGGGTCGTAGGGATATTCTGTAACCGGCATCAATTCAACATGGGTATATCCCATATCTTTTACATAAACTACCAGTTCATCTGCAAATTTGCGGTAATCAAAGAATTGCCCATCCTCATACTGCCGCCATGAACCGATATTAACTTCATAAATGTTAATCGGCTCACTGATGTGATTTTGCATCAGACGTTTATCCATCCATGCCTGATCTTTCCAGTTATATTTTCCCAAATCATAAAACCGAGATGCAGATTCAGGACGAGTCTGCATATGAAAGGCATATGGGTCGCTTTTCAGAATAATCTCATTCTGCGGTGTTTCAATGCTGTATTTATATAAATCATACTGTTTGATTGCCGGAACAAAGCCTTCCCAAATTCCATTATCACTGATTTTTTCCATTGGGTTCTCGTTTCTATCCCACTCATTAAAATCTCCTACAATAGAAACACTGAGTGCGTGCGGTGCCCAAACGCGAAATATTGCACCGGAAACCCCTTTTCTCTTTGCCGAGTGGGAACCCATAAACTCGTACGCTTTATAGTTTGTTCCCTGATGGAACAGATAAATTGGTACTTCGTCTTTTTTGTTTGCTTTATACATACTTTTATACCCCCTCGCTTTCAGCTTTATCATAACAGAAAACATCGGTTTTTTCAAGCATTTCTTGTATAAAACTATAAAATAATAATTTTACTTATTATAATCTTTGTTGTATATTAACAAAGTATTTCTTTTCTAATTGGAAGCGTAAAATTTTTTTTACATTCCATGCAATTTTACTTGTGTTTTTTGGTCAAAAACACGACAAAGAAAGATCAGTCATTCTTTTTTCACACAACTTTGTTCCGCAGTTGATTATATCATAAAGACTTTTCATAAATTTATCGAAAACAGGCTGAGTTGTTTTGAAAAATTTTGTTTAAAATTCGGAAAAAAAGACCGAAGCGAGATCACTTCGGTCTTTTTTTAATATTTTTCTTATATAAACGCATTTGCTAAAAATTTTTACTTTTCCTTAATGTACATTTACCTCATTCTTTACTCGCTTTCTTTCGCTGTTTCTTTTCATTTAGAAAAGCAAGCGGGATATTTTAGTGTATCTATTATTATTTTTCTATATTCTAAACATTATAAAAGCATCAATAGTAGATGAGATAGAGGCTATTTTATAATAAAAAGAATTATTTTGCAACTGTAAAATGCAAAAAGAGCAGCTTATAAAAAGCTGCTCTTTTATAGTTCAAATTAAATAAGCAAAAATTACTGAGCATCAACAGCAGACATATGTTTGATGAGCTCGAGAACTTTGTTGGAGTAACCCCACTCGTTATCGTACCAGGAAACGAGTTTTACAAAAGTATCGTTGAGCATGATACCTGCTTTTGCGTCAAAGATAGATGTTCTTGGATCGCCCAGGAAGTCAGAAGATACAACCATGTCTTCGGTGTAACCCAGAATACCCTTCATAGAAGTTTCGGAAGCTTCTTTTACTTTTGCACAGATTTCTTCGTAGGTAGTTGGTTTTGCAAGCTTAACAGTCAGGTCAACAACAGATACATCCAGTGTTGGAACACGGAAAGACATACCGGTCAGTTTTCCCTGTACTTCTGGGATAACCAGAGCACAAGCTTTTGCAGCACCTGTAGAGGAAGGGATGATGTTGCCGGCAGCAGCACGTCCACCTCTCCAGTCTTTGTTAGAAGGACCATCTACGGTTTTCTGGGTAGCTGTGGTTGCGTGTACAGTGCTCATCAGACCTTCTACAACACCAAAATTATCGTTGATAACTTTTACCAGTGGAGCCAGACAGTTGGTTGTGCAGGATGCATTGGAAACAACCATCATATCTTTTGTATATTTTTCATGGTTTACGCCAACAACAAAGGTTGGAGTTTCTTTATCTTTTGCAGGAGCAGAAATAACAACTTTCTTTGCACCGGCTTTGATGTGTGCAGATGCTTTTTCGGTTGTGGTGAATACGCCGGTAGATTCTACAACATATTCAGCGCCACAATCTGCCCATGGAATTTCGCTTGGATCTTTGCAGTCATATACGTTGATAGCATGGCCGTTAACAACGAATTTTCCGTCTTTAACTTCCAAGGTACCTTTGAATTGACCGTGCATGGAATCATATTTGGTCATATAAACCATGTAGTCCAAACCGATGAATGGGTCATTAATTCCTACTACTTCAAAAACTTCCGGCTGAGCCATTGCTGCACGGAAAACCAATCTGCCAATACGTCCAAAACCATTGATACCAATTTTAATTGCCATGAGAATCAACCTCCTAAAATATTGTGTAACTATATATTACTCTATTTTTATTAAATATACAATCCCCTTGTTATATTTTTAACTATATTTACGATTTTCGCACCATTTACTCAAAATACTCTTGTCATTTTATACAGAAAGCGCCCAGCTTACCTGTGTTTTATCCTTCTTTTTAACTTTTCACCTTATAACTTTCTAATATTATTTATATATTAGAATGGTGAAATGACTATTCTGTTAAGCTATATCACATTGAAAATTTGCATTTTTGTGAGTTATTCGTTATACTATGAATATTATGTGTCGTTTTATGTCACTTTATGTCGAAATAATACTAATTGTAGATTATTATATATTTATAACCAATATAGCGATATGAGAAAGAGGTGCATTATGGAGCAGGATTTTGAATCATTAAAAGAAAAATATTTTCAGCCTCTGATGGAAGCATCCAATCACCTTCCTTTGCCCATTGCTTTTTGTGATAAGGAGCTTTGTCAATTTTGGGAAAACAGTTATTTAAAAAAATACTATCCTTTTTTGTGCGGCAGAAACAGTTTGATTTCTTTGCTTCATGGATATGATGTTTCTGATATTATTTTTTCTCTTCAGGAACAAAACACATCCTCATCTTTTCCTTCTCGCTTGCCAATGGTTCAAACCACCATTACGCTTTCTCCTTTATATGATTCCGAAAATATTTTTATCGGCGCTACTGTTCACTTTTCCGTCACATCCCAAGAGTTGTTCCCCAGCAATGCAAATCGTGCTCAAGAGATGCTGCAAAATTTTAACACAACTCTCCGTGATCCTCTTAATTCTATTTTTTCCGGCTTATCTACCATGGCACGACGGCTGGAGTTGGACGATGTTTCTTCTTGTGAAGCGCTGATTCAGCAACTAAACCACAGTTGCTACCATATGTTAAAATCCTGCAACAGCCTGTCAGAATATACAACCTACTCAAATGGACTTGCTAAGTTAAATCTGAAGCTTATTTCTTTAAATCTGTATCTATCAGATTTGCTTAAACATTTGCAGATGGTCGTTCGTCGGTCCGGAGTGAAATTAACCTATACTTTACCGGAACAATCTATCAATCTGAATCTGGATTCTGATAAATTTATAATTGTAATAACCAGCTTAATTTCAAATAGTATGGCTTTTTTTGAAGAAAACCAGAATGAAAAAACAATTCATATTGCTGTTACCATCAGTAAACACTCTGTTCGTTTTACTGTATCAGACAATGGTATTGGAATCTCACCTGAGATTCTTCCTTATGTTTTTGAACCATATTTTACCAGCGGAAGGCATGACCTGCAATTTTCTCACCTTGGTTTGGGGTTAACCCTTTGTCAAATGATTGTTCGTCATCATCAAGGGGAAATTTCTGCTATTTCCGGTGACCACCATACACAAGTCACCTTTACTCTTTCCCGACATCTCAACGACAATTATCTTGATGAGATTATATTCTGTGATAATCCAATCGACTATATTTCTAATTCATATTCTCCGATGTATATTTATCTTTCTGATGTCTGCGACTGGGTTGCAATTTAAACTTGACGATTTAATATCACAAAACTAAAACCCGGCTTTGTTATTGCCACAAAACCGAAAAAAGCTCCCGAATCATCGGGAGCTTTTTTTATTAAACTAAAATTTACAGAAATTATCTGCAGCTGTTATTTCTATCAGCAGAACCGTTCAAGTTAGAACCGTTGTTTCTGTCAGTAGAACCATGCAGGCTGGTACCATTGTTTCTGTCAGCAGAGCCGTTCAAGTTGGAACCGTTTGCTCTGTCAACAGCACCGCTCAAGGTGGAACCATTGTTTCTGTCAGCAGAACCGTTCAGGGTGGAACCGTTGTTTCTGTTAACAGCACCGTT
>JAHHTY010000113.1 GCA_020024325.1 Negativibacillus sp. | reverse complement strand
TTTGTGTGGGATGAAATTCTGTATATTAAAAGATGTTCAGCACAGGAACCCACAGCTTCGAAACAATATCTTTTACTTTATTCGGAATAATACCTCTTTTGTTTGGAATGATAATGGCGTTCTTTTGAAAGATATAAAATCTGCGCCACCATAATCAAAGAAAAACAGATCTCAAATTCTCGTAAGTAACTCTGACTTTTTACTTTCAAATTCCTCTTGTGTAATAACACCCATATCTTTCAGTTCTGACAATTTCTTCAATTTTTCAAAAACATCTTCCAAAGAATCCGGTGTAGAGTTTCTCTCTGGAACACACTCTTCTGGTTCTTTATTTTGTTTTTCTTTCTTTGAAATGAACTTTGTCATGCCGTCACCAATACATTTGGCCTTAGCAGCGACCCTCTCCTTGACAGATGTTTTTTTGGGATCTTTCTCCAACGTCTTATCTGTACCGTCAATGCTTTCAATTTCCATCACATCTGCATCCATTGCTTCCTCTGTATAGCCGAAACACGCCTCATCCAAAGCCGCTCTCAACCGTCTTGCCATTGGCATCATAGATGCAAAGTTCAAACTTCCTGAAATCGCACCGCCTACCAAAGGAATTGCTTTTGCGACTCCTTGTGCAACAGCAGTTTTGGTCACTTTTACACCAATTGCCTTGCCAATTTGTTTGACCAAGGGATACCAAAATGTCTTTGTCAATGCCTTTTGCGGTATCTTCTTCAGAGCTGTTTTTGCAAGCTGGGCAGACAATACACGAACTCCAGCTGCAGCACCTGTTACCCCGAACATAACACCACAATACAACATGAGTTGATTACGGACGCGATCATTATCTACTTCCCCATTTTGCCATATATCCTGTGCCCCATACAGATATGAGAGTTCCTGCGCTAATCGGAATGTCATTCCAAAGAACTGCAAAACATCCGCAGGGATCGTAGCGGCCATTGCAAAGCCTCCGGGTAAACCGGCTGCAAATGACAAGATTGATGATTTGCTTGTCCGATCCAGAATTAAGCGATCTGCAATTCGCCATAGCTCCGCCTGGGAAACCCCTGCCTGAGCAGGTCCATCTTCCCATATTTGTTGAAGATTCACTTCTGCTTTTGAAAAAGCCTTCGCTAAGAATTCACGCCTGTCTACCTTAACACCAGGGATTTGGAACGCAGCAGTTGTAATTTCTTCCAAGGAGATTTCGTTGAATTCAAAATTCGATTTTTCCATTTCCAATCCTCCGATTTTTGTGTTGTGCATGGTTTTATCACCATCCACAATAAAACTTGTATTTTTCGCGAAATGAAATCCATTACGTATGTTTATTATAGCATATCTGTACCCAGCGGTACTTAAAAATCAGCTTAAATACAAAACGTCGCTCACAGTAGTAAGTTGTACTGTAAGTGGCGTTTTTTGCATTTTCTCTATCAACGCAAGAACTGCATCCTGTTTTTCTTTGCTCAGCCGTGCCCAGCATTTCTGCAACTTCTTTTCCAATTCAGTCGTCATAAGCTATATTGCCATA
>JAHHTY010000112.1 GCA_020024325.1 Negativibacillus sp. | reverse complement strand
CATTGAAACAGAGGGGTGATTTTTTGAAATCAAAATTTATTGTTTCAATTTGTTTTGGCTGGCTGTGGCTGGCTATTTCATTATTTTTTGCAGTTGGCTGGGCACAGGAGATTTCCTATATTTTACCTGCGGGATACGTCTGGTGGGTCATCATTGGCATTGCTCTGCTGCCAGGATTTTTAATGAGTACAATGTTTTTCTCAAACCTATTGCACCAGAAATTAAAAATTTATCCAGACACAGAAGAAGATACTACCATCATCATGTGTGCACACAACGAAGAACAAACCATAGCACAATCAATTCAAGACATTATAAAACAACAATATAGAGGGCATATCCGTCTTATTGTTGTAGATAATGCATCCACTGACCACACTAAACAACAAATTATAAAGTTGCAAGCATCTGATATGAGAAACTGTTCAATAGAATATGTTTACTGTGATAAGCCGGGCAAAGCAAATGCGCTAAATTGCGGCTTAGAATTGGTTTATACGCCTCATTTTATTACTGTTGATGCAGACACTATGTTAGAAAGGTGTGCAGTACAAAAAATCATGAATCACATAGTGTTTTGCAACAGTGCTTGTGTTGCAGGAAATTTGTTTGTTCAAAATACAACAAGTTCTCTGATGACAAAAATGCAAAACTACGATTATCTACTTAGCATTGCCGCTATTAAGCGATTTCAAGGCAGTTACCAGTCTACTTTGGTTGCACAGGGTGCTTTTAGTGCCTACCAAATCGATGCGGTTCGTAGAGTCGGTGGGTGGCAAAATGTGCTAGGTGAAGATATAGTACTAACTTATAATCTTCTTCAGCAAGGTTTTTCCTCTACCTATGAGCCAAGTGCAGTTGGATATACAACTGTTCCAGAAACTTTAAACGGCTTATATAATCAACGAAAGCGATGGGCAATCGGTATGTTGGAAGGATTATATGCAATTCCACCATGGAAGCAAGGCACGGTTTTTTCACGGCATTTTACGTTCGTAAATCTTTCCATTATATATCTTGATCTTGCCTTTTTATTTGGATTCATTCCCGGGGTTATCATTGCATTGTTTGGATATTATTACTTTGCTGGATTTCTCACACTTATTATGTTAGCCGTTTGTGCTTTGTTATTCTTAAGTATGTACCTATATCAAAAAAGATTGAATATACCATTTAATAACAGCATTTTGGGATTTGTATGTTTCCTTTTATTCTTTCAATCCATTCAGAGTACGGCTGCATTGCATGGCTATTGTATCCGCCTTCTACACAGAAATGGGGAATGGAAATGAAATTCAAAAATATATTTTTTGCCATGTGTGTGGCTTTAATAATTGTAGTCATTGTTGTAAGCCTTTTGATTGTAATTCATAATCGCACATATACAAAAGCTGTTTCACTGAAAATTTATACCACACAACCCACATTATCCTTATCGTTTGACGATGGTTACAATTCTTGTTAAAGTCAAGGGAGTTGCTTTCTTACGATGTCAAATCTGCACAAAACTAAGCAAATCTATATAATAG
>JAHHTY010000111.1 GCA_020024325.1 Negativibacillus sp. | reverse complement strand
GGCATCTTTAGGTCAGTTATAACGGTATCATTTAAAATTTAAAGATAAAAACAAATTGCCCCCCACTTGTTAAACAGTGTTGTATACTGAATAACAAATGGGGGGCTTTTTATGTACAGAATATATAGGTTTAAAATTATGAGGTAAAGACATTTATAATAAAAATCAGAATTTTAATTTGCTGTCCCTGAAATTGTTTTTGGCGGTTCAATCTCTGGTGTAAACTTCTTTTTTGAAAAACGCCAATAAAAAATAATAAAGAAAACGGATGTCAATAACCACGATACCGGATAGCTTGCAAGGATAACCATAATAGATCTATTCATGGGGACGATGAACAGAATCCAAAGTATTCTGGCACCGCAAGTGCTAATCAAAGTTATGAGCATTGGCAAAAAAGTTTCTCCTGTTCCACGAATGGCACCGGAAAGAATCTCTCCAAAAACATACAGCACATATAGAGGCGCCAGAAAGTGCATGATTTGTGCTACAATGGGCAGTATGCCGTAGTCTGCGGGTTTGATGAATAATTTTCCCAGAAAATTGTTAAAGAAAAACAGAACCGCACTAATCAGGATAACCATAGAAGCCGTCATGACAATTCCGGAACGAACTCCCGTTTTGATACGCTCTTTTTTGTTTGCACCGTAATTTTGAGCAACAAAAGTGGAAACCGCTGCGGCAAGCGAGTCTACAATTAACCAAATTAGGAAATCCAATTTTCCGCAAAGCGCCCACGAGGCAATATAATCTGTACCTGTTGTATTGATGTTTGCTTGAATCATCATATTTGCAATTGGATACAGCGAAGACTGAAGGGCAATAGGCAGACCGACAAGGAAGATTGATTTTAATACACTGCCATAAAAACGTATCCGGCGCAGCACCAAGCAGCAAGCCGATGTGCTGTCCATAAGGGCACGAATGACCAAAATTGCGCTGAGAGCTTGTGACAGGACAGTAGCTAAAGCAGCCCCTGCAACACTCCATTGAAGTACCCCTACAAAGAGTAAATCTAAAATCAAATTTACCGAGCAGGAAATCAGGAGAATTCTAAAAGGTGTTTTGGAGTCGCCGACTGCACGAAGTATACCGGCTCCGATATTATACAGCATTGATACAGACAATCCTGCAAAATAAATTCGTACATAGGAAAGGGTAATCGGAAAAATGTCTTCGGGAACTTTCATCATATGTAAACACCATGGTGCGGTTAATACACCGAGAATTGATAAAATCACCCCTCCGGTAAAGGCAAAAGCAATTGCCGTATGTGCTGCATTGGAAAGTTCCTGCTTTTGTTTGCCGCCGAAATATTGAGAGATAATAATTGTTGCACCCGTTGATAGGCCGACAAAAAAGTTTACAGGAAGCTTTAATAAATTATAAACAGAGTCAATTGCAGCTAAGCCAACCTTGCCTGCAAACTGACCAATGATGACTGCGTCCAGTGTTGTGTACATTTGCTGCAAAATACTTCCAGCTAATATTGGAAGAAAGAATAAAAAGAGTTGTTGAGCAACAGCACCCTGTGTCAGGTCAATGTTTTTGTTTTGTGCCTGCATAAAGAAACAAAACCACCTTTCTTTGTATATATCATAAAATGGCTAAGAGATTTCGGCTGCATACAGCTCACTGTCTATTAGGCGTTTTATATATGCGTTTG
>JAHHTY010000110.1 GCA_020024325.1 Negativibacillus sp. | reverse complement strand
AATTTTGAGAATAAAAAAGCAGGGTGTCCGTTACAGGATTTTCTCAAATCCTATAAGGGCACTCTGCATGGTCTGAGTGGCGGGACTTGAACCCACGGCCTCTACCACCCCAAGGTAGCACGCTACCAGCTGCGCCACACCCAGATGATAAAATTGATTATATCATAACCTGATTAGAAAATCAAGACTGTCCTTTTTTCTGATACCATCGAATCCCTCTGTATGATTATCATGCTTCACTTTTTACCGATTATTATTCAAAATTATGCACCCACATTTTATACATTGTTTTGCTTGCAGACTTAATATACTTATGTTATAATACTCCTTAAACTTAATTATCGGGTTCGAATAATATGTCATATTTTTTAAGAAAAAGTAGGGGAGTTTATCATGAATTTACTTTATTCAACCGCCCAACTCCAATTTTTAAATCTAGTACACTACCCAGAAATCAGTCTTGAAGAAGGAGCATTCTCGTTTCTTTGCGGAGGAAGTGGATGTGGAAAAAGCACCTATTTAAAATTGCTCAATGGTACCACAATTCCCAACAGCGGAGATATTTTTTATCGTGAGCAAAACATTAAAAATCTGGAAAAATTATCCTACCGTAAAAAAGTTCTTTTAGTTCCGCAGGAAACCTTTTTAACTGATGGCTCTATCCTAGACAATTTTAACTTTTATTATGATGCCAGAGAAGAAAAAAGATTAGAGCCTGATGATATGCAAAAATATCTAAACATCTGCTGTGCCGATTTTCCCCTTTCCACAGATTGCAAAAATCTGTCCGGAGGAGAAAAACAGCGTGTTTTTGTTTCAATATTTCTTTCCTTTTCCTGTGAAATCTTACTTTTGGACGAGCCGACTTCCGCGCTAGACGAAAAGACTTCGGTTGCTATGTTGTCAAGCATTAAGCAATACTGCAAACAAGAACATATTACCTCTCTTTGTGTCTGCCACAATGAACTGTTGGTTAATCAATTTTCAGACAAAACAATTCGATTGGGTGAGTGCTATGAATAATATTATTGAAATGCAAATCTGGCAATTTTTGCTTATATATCTGCTTTTAATTGTAATACTCCTTATTATGAAAAAATGCAACATTGACAAAATGAAGCTGCTTATAATATCCAGTATGAAAATGACGGTTCAGCTGATCTTTGCCGGACTGATTTTAACCTATATCTTTAAAGGATCCTCTCCTTTTTTCACCTTCCTCTATCTTACCATTATGATTCTCTTTACAATTCACAGAGTGCTGTCCAGAAATAAAGAGCTTAACAAACAATTTAAACAAACCATCGCTGCTTCTATCGCTTTTTCCGGTGTCTTTGTCATCATCTACTTTGTTCGTGTCGTTATCGGAGAAAGCATATTAAATCCTCAGTATGTCATTCCTATTGCAGGTATGATTATGGGAAATACCATGACCGGTGTTCTTCTTGGAATTAAGACCTTTCGTGAAGCATTGGATGGGCAGCAAGCAAAAATCAATGCTCTCCTTTGTGCCGGGGCTTCTCCAAATAAAATTCTTCTTCCCTTTGTCAAACAAGCTTTGGAAACTGCAATGATTCCTACCATCAATTCTATGATTAGTATGGGAATTGTATCCCTCCCCGGCATGATGACCGGGCAAATTCTTGCCGGCACACTGCCCACTACCGCCATTCTGTACCAAATTGCAATCATGATTGCAATTTGCACCGCAGTTACCTGTTCTTGTTTTGGTTCGTTATTCTTTGGATACAAAACGCTGATAGATAAAAAATCCCAGATTATAAACTAAATATTTTCTATAAAA
>JAHHTY010000109.1 GCA_020024325.1 Negativibacillus sp. | reverse complement strand
TATCACAATTATTATAGACGGAATATAAAACAAAGACAATCAAAAACATTCATGATTTTTCTTTTGACCACCTGCTTTTTATCCCCTGTTTCCGGATTTTCTTCTTTGGATTGTTGGTGTTAACAGGTGCAAAAATGATAAAATGACCGAATCGAAATGGTCTGTACAGTACGGTTTTTTGTTGTTTGTGATATTTAAGATGCTGCAATCTGAATGGCATTTTTCCGAATTTGATAGATGATAAACTCTCCCATCACTGCTCTGGATGTGATATCTTCCAATTCAGATAAGTGTTCCAGAATAAAATTTAAATCTCCTTTACTTTATGGCATTCTAAACCTACTTGTTGTTTGTGTCTTTATTTCCAAATCTCATACGCTGTATAAGAATGACTGTAGTGATACCCCAACTTTTCAGCTAATGCTAAAGAATGTCGATTTTGAGCATCCCAACTTGGGTATAATCCTCGTTTCAAACATTCTAATATAAGTTTTGCGCCACAAGCTGTTGCTAATCCTTTTCTCCTATATCCATCTTTTGTATCAATTTCAACTTCAATACCATCCATATAACTTGAATAAGAAGATGCTCCAGACACCATTTCTTCACCACAAAAAGCAACAACCCCTAATCCACATTTACGATATTTGGCATAACTCTTATATCCCTGAACAAAATCTATAGACCAGTCGTATTTCAGGCACTCTTGATAAATTATCTCATCAATTAGTTTTAATTCATATTTGGCACTAAGCGTTTCTACAATATCAGTCAACTTCATTATATCAAAACAATCTGTTTCTTTTTTAGTTGCATATCTCTCAACACATCTGCATTTTTCTCTGCCAACCATATTGAATATACTATTCCAAGAGTCGTCACGGGCAGTAATAATTGCAAAACTGCTTACCTTTTCGTCATACCATTCTTGTACAAGTTGTTTGCTTGGTTTTCCGGCAGCAAAAGCAAAACAATTTACGTACACTATCGCTGATTGTGGATGTTCAGCACAATCTACATATGCCTCTCCCATAATTTTTTGAAAACATGACCAAATCATACTGTCATCCCAATCCATATACCAAGTATGTATTTTCGATAAATCATTTAATCTTACCACTTTATTATTCTCCTTTGTGAAATTGCATTTTCGCTATTTTCCTTTTAACCATTGCTCTTTTATTAGGTATGTAAAATGCTCGGTTCTTACATCGCCTATCAATGGACAGGGTTTGTTTTCCTCTGTGTGATGATAGATGAATCCACACTTTTCCTGCACTCGTTTGGATTTGATATTACCGTCATAGTATCCGCACCACAGAGCAGTACACCCCAAATCCTCAAATGCATGTCTTTGTATTGCTCTCACGGCTTCAGGAATGTATCCGTTTCCCCAAAACGGAACACCTATCCAGTAACCGACTTCCATCTCCGTTTCATTTGCTTTTGTGTGTGACTGTGCCGGAGAAAACAGACCAATGCTGCCAATTGCGTAATTATTATTCTTTAAACATACCGCATAAGTTTCATCGGCAGACAGCACATTTTTTATAATATCAAGGCTATTTTCAATACTTGTGTGAGGCTGCCATCCTGCAATAGGCCCAACTGCAGGGTCTTTTGCGTATTCATATAAACTTTCTGCATCCGATTCCCTCCACGGACGCAAAATTAATCTTTCTGTTCTAAATTCCATTTTTATCACCTTCCCTTAACATTTAATCCAATACTCTTAGCATCGAGCTGCCGGCTTATTTATTTATCTTTCCTAGACATCAAACAGACCGTCTCAGGTGTCAATGAATTGTCCCAATCCAACATATCGACTTCCTGCCCGTTATAATAGACAGGGAAGCGGAAATCAATATGCCGCAAAATGCGCCCATCTGGC
>JAHHTY010000011.1 GCA_020024325.1 Negativibacillus sp. | reverse complement strand
ACAGTTATCCTGGATATTGGAACCTTTATCGATGAAGATAGAATCTGAATCAGCACGCAAAACAGCATGATACCAAATGCTGACCTCTTCGGATAGATGTACATTCCCGACAAGGTCAGCGGTGGGGGCCATTCTTGCGGAATCAGCCGCTATAGGGAAATGACCGTTTACAGGATAAATCATCGTTTTTACTCCTTTATTTGGTTGTTCAAATAAACGGGTTGAAATTTTGCGGTAGTGAGCAGTGACAGGCACTGTTCATTTATGTACAAATATAATTTGCAGCCTAAATTACAATAAACAGGATCATTTTCTTTGCAGATATTTTTTGCCCAGCATTTTCCGATTTGTGCAGCCATTTCTTCTAAGGAAGAGTGAGTTTTCTGTTCTGCACATAACTTATAAACCGTATAAGAACGGGATTGGAAAGAACTTCCGTAAAAATGGGGCAAACAAGCAGAGATGGTGTCATTCATCTGGGCAAGAATTGCCTTCATCAAGATTGGGTCAGAAATAGTTTCATAAACGCAGTTTTCTGCAACAAAGAGATACAGCATCTGTGTCAAAGTAATTTCCTCAGGGGAAAAGACCATGTGGTCATCTTTTAGTTGAAAAGATAAAATGCGGTTACCAAGCTCTTCACCAATCTGATGGGCAAGTTTTAAATTGTTGCAGCGTTTGTGTTTAAAATAGAGGTCAATTTCTTCGGAGGAAGGTTCCAAAATTGTGCAAGAATCTTTTTTGCGGGAAGGAGCAATTTTTATATCCTCGTCTTCTCTGCAAAATAAAAAAACAGCCGAATCAGAGGGAAAATCAGACGCACAAAGACGCTGCTGTACACAGACAGCCAAAAGTGACATTGTGGCTGCCCAGAACAGGATAAGACAGAGTGTCATATCAGAAACCCCTCCTTTTTCAAGGCTGTTTTTAATCATAAACAGTGAGTATTTATTTTAGAAAACTACAAATTTTCTTGAGCCAGATATGCCTCCAAAGCAAGTGCAAGCTGGTCCGGGCAAGAGGTAGGCTTGGGTCCGCAATGAATTCCCTTTACACGTTCAATAACGTTTCTTGCTTTTTGCCCTTGAATCAAGGCACTGATTCCTTTAAGATTACCATTACAGCCCCCAATAAACTGCACGTTTTCAATGGTGTCACGGTTCATCTCTAAAATGATGTTGCGGGCACAGGTACCCTGAGTGTGGTATTCAAAAGTCATATCTATCTACCCTTTCCTTCTAAAAGATCATTGACCTACCCATTTTACCAGATTTATCTTTTGGCTTCAAGTTCTTTTGAACGAAGGAAAAGTTTGCTCAGGTTATTTTGGTCTGTAACACAGGTTCCTAGCGGATTGGATTTTCCAGAAGCATAACTTCCGTGGAAATCTGTGCCTCCGGTAACAATCAGTTGATTTTGTTTGCAAAGATTCAGCAATTCAGCCTGATCTTCGGGAGTATTGCGAGGATGATACACCTCAATGCCGTCGATAAGGCCGCTGGGGGCTAATCTGCGCACAAGGTCCATTGAGTGATAAACGCTGGGGTGGGCAAACACAGCAATGCCCCGTGCTCCTTTTATTGTTTCCAGCACCTCGTCAAGTTTTGGATAGACTGTTTTTACCAAACACGTTCCATCTTTATCAGAAAAAAGTTTTTGATACAATGAACCGTAAACAGCAGTGTCATATCCAAGATCCAACAATGCCTGCATGATATGAACTTTATAAATAGAGTTGCTGGCACCGGCATAACGAAAGATATGCTCTGGTGTAACAGGAAAACAACGGGTTACTTTTTTTATCATTTCTTCTCCTGAACGTCGGCGCTCCTCTAAAGTGCGGTTCAGCAATCCGGCAAGGTGGTCAGGCTTATGAGGGAGGTAACATAAGATATGGACACGGCGTCCGGTAGCTTCATCAAAAGTGGAAATTTCTACACCGGGCATAATTGTTATTCCGTAACGTTTCCCTAAAATTTCAGCACGGGAAATACCGGACATAGTGTCATGGTCAGTTACGGCAAGGACATCAAGACCCGCACGTTTAGCGTAAAAAACAATATCCTCAAGACCGGTTGAACCGTCCGAGAGTTTGCTGTGGCAATGTAAATCTCCTATCATAGCGGGGGTCACTCCTTATTCATTTAACGGGAAAAGTTATAGGTTTGCTTTTGTTTTACCTTAAAGATAAGATAAAACACTTTCTATTATATACCACTTCGCCACTGCTGTCTATCATAGATTAGTTTTGAATATATAAAAAACGAGTTAAGGCTTCATACTTTTCTTTAAACATTTCTCCGAATAAAAGATGAAAATTGGACAAAGGGTGCTTAACAAGACGTATTTTTTTTGTTATAATAAAAAGAAAGCTACTTTAATTGAAAGGAAACACAAGGCATATTATGGGATATATCATCGACTTTTCAAAATTTTCTTCTGTATTTGTTGTACCTTCTTTATCAGAGCAAACTCTGTGTACTGCGTCAGCGGAGGAGCTAAAGGTGCTGCTGTATCTTATGCAGAATCAGACGCAGCCGATAGACCCCACATATCTTGCAAATCGCCTTATGCTTTCTGAAACAGCAGTAACAAAGGCTTTAAGTTTTTGGAATAAAGAAGGATTGCTCAGCATGCAAGCTGATGAAGAGTCTGTTTCCTGTCCAATACAGGAAACCAAAGCAGTCCATACACAACAAGAACAAAATTCTAAACTTATGATGGGATTAAAGGCGCAAAATAAAACGATGTCCATTGATGAAGTGAATACTCTTTCCCAAAAGGACACCAGTGTATCCGAGCTGGTGGATGCAGTACAGCTTCAGATGGGCAAAATTTTAACCAGAAGCGAGATAGAAACTCTCATCTCCTTTTATGCCTATGCAGGTTTACCACCGGAATATATCCTGCTTGCAGCTGCACATTGTTGCAGCCGAAATCGCCCTAATATCAGGGCTTTGTCAAAGCTGCTTACTGATATGATGTCCGAAAATATCTATACCTATGAGCAGGCGGAAAAATATCTCAGCAATCTCCAGCGTCAAGAGGGAATACAGGGACAGGTTCGGTCTGCGTTTGGAATACACGACAGAAATTTAACAAAGCAAGAACAAAAATATATTGATACATGGTTTACAGAATATCATTTTGATATTTCTGTTGTAAAGTTGGCTTATGAAAAGACAATCAATCAAATCGGAAAAGTGTCTTTCCCATACATCAACAAAATTCTTTCCAGCTGGCACAACAAAGGAATCAGCACCGCAAAAGAAGCAGCATTAGAGCGTCAGCCTTCTAAACAAACGGAATCTTCGTCCATTGACTTTGACCAGATTCAACATTTTATTACCTATGGAGAAGCAAAATCGGACCCACACTATTAATTGTATTGTTAAATTGGAGTACATAGAATGAAAACAGGATACGGAGTTTTTGGAAAAGCGTATGAAAAAATGCTGCGTAATGACCTGCATTCACCCAGAAGCGTGGATTGCCGCCTGATAGAAACAATGGTTTTATTAGACGAGCAGTCATATCCAATCCTTTATCATAGCCCCTCTAAAATATCTCCCAAAATAAAAGAGCATGAGTTATATGCTTGGGCACAAAGATTTAAAAAGAGTGAGGAACAAAAAACAATAAAGGAAATTTTAAGCTTTACAAGCTCAATGGCGGATAGCTTTAATTTGCCTTTTGATGAGATGCTGTTTGGCGGAACAGAAAAAGAAATACTGGATAGAAACACAGACTGGTGTGCCGATATCTCTAGAGTGGGAGCGGTTTTGCTGCAATGCGTTGGAATTCCGTCCAGAATAATTCATCTGGTCAATCGCTCCAAAGCATATCATGGGCATGTAGTGGTAGAAGGTTTTTATTGCGGAAAATATGGAGTGCTGGATTTTCTACACGGTTACTGCTTTTATGATAAAGCACCTTTAGATACTTTTGAGCTGATTCAAAAACCTGAAAAAATAAAAAAAGTGATAAAAAGTGCAGAAGAGGATTACTGCCGGTTATATGATTGTGCAGCAATCAGTGAATACGACCCTATGGACAATGGGAATGATTATACAATTTCCAAACCAAACCGATATTATCTGACATTGATTAGTCAGAGTAATGACAATGGGGTATGGTTGATGGGAGAAGATCGCTAGAATAAAGACTGAGGGCTTTCGGTTGAGGGAGGATTTATATGGGCTTTCCAAAAGAAATATATGATAAGGCTGCAGCAGTTCTTTCAGAACGTCGCCAGTACGCAAAGGAGCAAACATTGGTGCGACGCAAGCAGATTTATGCTCTGCTGCCTCAAATTGAAAAAATTGACCGACAGCTTTCCCAGATAGGGATGAAAACTGTTCAGGCAGTGGCAGGGGCACCTGACGAACTGGAACAAATCATCGAACGATTAAAGCAGCAAAGCCTCGGACTGCAAAAACAGAGGGACGATTTATTGGAGGCAGCAGGATTGCTGGAAATTTATCAAGACGACAATCACTCTTGTAAAAAGTGCAAGGACAGCGGATATATCGGAACAGAGAAATGCGAATGCTTTAAAAAATTGCTGGTAGAAGCAGCATTCGATTTTCTGGGAACAAGCCGTCCGCAGGATTGTCGTTTTTCTAACTTTTCGCTGGATTATTACAGTGCACAAACTGCACCAAACGGTGTGATACCACGGGAAAAGATGGCACAGGTAAAAAACTTTTGTGTGGATTATGCAAGAGATTTTTCTTTAGATAATCACCACAAACTGGGAAAATCCGGAAAAATTTCACCCAGCCTGTTATTTATGGGAAATACAGGTCTTGGAAAAACACATCTGTCACTGGCGATTGCGGGAGAAGTAATCAATAAGGGGTATGGCGTTATTTATAGCTCTGCCCAGAATCTTTTAGCAAAGCTGGAGAAAGAGAAATTTAATTTTTCCTATCAGCAGGAAGAACAGCAAAGCTATTTATCATTGATTTTGGAATGTGACCTTTTGATTTTGGATGATTTAGGAACCGAGTTTTTAAGTCAGTTTGTCACATCTGCTGTCTATAACATTATCAATACACGTTTGCTGGAAGGAAGACCGACTATTATCAGCACCAATCTTTCTTTTCCGGAGATAAGCAAACGTTATACGGACCGTTTGGCATCCAGACTGTTTGGCGGCTATATTCAGTTTGAGTTTGTCGGACGAGATATTCGTATTCAAAGCAAAATTATGGGGTGAGTGAGTTTTATGTATACTGAAAAGGAAAGGGCAAAGCTTTTGATTCAAGCGGCAACTGTGGTTTCCACCTATCCGGAGATTGAGGGGATTGTTCAGGTGGGCTCGGGCATAGAGCGTTTTCCGGATGAATACTCCGATATTGATTTGATTTTTTCTACCTTTTTGCCGGATCAAATTTCCCAGGTAAGAAAACGTTTGAATAAACTGTTTACAGACGCACTGTATATTCGGGAAAAAGAGATTGAGGGAGGGATGTTTTTATATATTTTTTTAAAGAATGGATTAGAGTTTGATGTTGTTTTATTGCCTACACAAGAACTTCAGGTTCGTTCTTCCCAGTGGAAAATTCTTACTGATAAAACAGGTAAGGTGTTAAACCAGATGCACAGCTCACAGCTGGAGGAGATAGATAAACAAGCTTTTCGAGATACCTTGGTCGAGTGGGAGTTTGAAATTGTTTATGCTTTGCGCAGTATTCTGTTCGAGATACAACGGGGGAACTTTTTATATGTTATATCAAAAATGGGGTTTGTGAGAGACAAGCTTGTTAGCTTAGAATGTTATTATGAAAAAAAAGAGCAGCATCAATTTAAGGATTATCGCTTATTGGATCGTGATTTTTTGTTCCGCCTGCGTGCGACCTACCCTCACGAATTTGAACGTCAGCCGATGCTTGTGTGTACTCAACGTCTGCTGCAACTATTTTTAAAACAACATAACGACAATAATATGTGGGAAATTGACAGCAGAATGTTGGATATTTTGAAGGTATAAAGGAGCGTTTATGACAAAATTTCTGCTCGAGATAGGATCGAAAAACATTGCTCAAGAGGTTGATTCTGTCAGCGGACAGTTTAAGCAGAACTTGTATCATATGATTGAAACAATCGTACAAAACCGAGGAAATATCTTGTGGAATATATGCTTGGTTTTGATGATTGTTTTAGGAGCAAAGCTGTTGTTAAAGATGGTATCTGCAATAACGGCAAAGGTGATGAAGAATCAAAAATATCAAAATGATACACCGGTTGCTAAACGGATGAAAACACTGATGACCCTGCTGAGAAGTGTAGCACGGTATGCTGTATATTTTTTAGCTTTCCTGTTTATTTTAAGTGTTTTAGGAATGGGAAAACCGCTGAACAATCTGCTGGTTACTGCCGGGATCGGAAGCCTTGCAATTGGCTTTGGAGCACAAAACCTTGTGAGGGATGTTGTATCCGGAATGTTTATGATTTTTGAAAATCAGTTTTCGGTAGGGGACTATATTAAGATTGACGATGTGGAAGGAACCGTTGAAGCTACTGCCATGCGTGTGACCTATATCCGTTCCATGAAAGGTGACCAGATTATTATTCCAAACGGAACGATTACCCGCGTGGTCAATTACAACAAAGGAAATGCAGTAGCAGCAGTGATTATTTCTACAGCCTACGAAGCAGATACACGAAGGGTGATTGAACTAATTGAAAGAGCGGTTAACCAGTATGCAAAGGAACACGAACAACTTATTGAGGAACTTCCGTTTGTACAGGGAATCACCAAGTTCAGTGAATCCAGTGTGGATATTGGAATTATCTGCAAAGTAAAACCAATGAAACAGTGGGAAGTAGAGCGTGGAATTCGTTTAGCGGTAAAGGAAATGTTTGACCAAAATGGAGTTGCTTTTCCATATCCGCATATTGTTACTGTTCCTTATCAAAAACCCACAGATTTTGTTTGCAAAGAGGATATCTTTGTTCAGCCAAAAGAGGACAGTGTAAATCTTGCAGACTGGCAAAATATGGATGCTCAAACATCATCAGAAGAGAGCAGTCAATAAAGTGTGTACAGTATCATATAAAAAAGGAACACCCTATTAAACAGGGTGTTCCTTTTCTTTTAACTGTTTTGACAAGCAGATTTTTGGTGTGAACAGGAAAGAGTGAGTTCATCGTCACAAACATCGCAAATCAGTATACTGTCCGGGTAAAGTTCACCATTTAAAATCATATCGGCGGCAGGGTTTTCAATCAGTTTTTGCACTACACGCCGTAGTGGTCTAGCACCATATTTAGGGCTGCTGCCTTTAGCACAAAGTTTTTTTCGTGCATCGGGGGTACACTCCAGCTGCAAATTTAAAGCGGAAATACGTTCGGAAAGTTGCGCGAGCAAATTTCGACAGATTTGATCCAACTGTTTTTCTCCAAGTCGGTGGAAGAGAACTGTTTCATCGATACGATTTAAAAATTCCGGGGAAAAGTGGCGGCGAAGTTCTTCATTAACTTGAGAATGGATTTTAGGATTGATATCGGTCTGAGATTTTTCTTCGTCTTCCTCCCATTCAAATCCTAAAATATTTTGCTGGAAGAAGTAGCGTGCGCCAAGATTTGAGGTCATAATAATAACACTGTTTTGAAAAGAAGCTTTTCTCCCTTGAGAATCTTTCAGATAACCGTCTTCCAGCACTTGAAGCAATAGATTGAGCACATCAGGATGTGCCTTTTCCACTTCGTCCAGCAAAACAACCGAATAGGGTTTGCGTCGAATTTGATCGGTTAATTGTCCGCCTTCTTCAAAACCTATATAACCGGGAGGGGAGCCAATCATGCGTGAAACAGAATGTTTTTCCATATATTCGGACATATCCAAACGAATCATACATTCTTCTGAACCGAACAGTTCCTCGGCAAGTGCCTTGCAAAGTTCTGTTTTACCAACACCGGTGGGACCTAAAAACAAAAAGGAAGCACAGGGACGGTGGGGATCGTTTAAACCGACACGGGAGCGGCGAATTGCCTGAGAAACTGCCTTAACAGCATCCTCCTGCCCAATCACTCGTTTAGAAAGAGCCGATTCCAAATGCAGAAGACGGCAGGTCTGTTCTGACTGAGGAAGCATGCGGGACATCAGGGAGGACACTTCTATACCGGTACTTTCTGAAATAATCTGTGCGACATCCTGTGCAGTCACCGTTGGTTTGCTGCTACTTTCTTCCGTCCTTTTTCGTTCGGCAAACAGGGTTAAATGTTCTAAGGCTTGTGCCTCACGGTCACGCAGCAGGGCAGCCTGTTCAAATTCTTGGCGGAGAATCGCGGCTTCTTTTTGTTCGTGCAGTTCTCGAAATGCTTCATCTAACCTCTGATATTCTGTATCCGGTTTGGAAAAATCTTGTTGAGAAACTTTAGCAGCGGCTTCATCCATTAAATCAATGGCTTTGTCCGGTAAAAAACGTTCGTTTAAATATCTTCTGGAAAGCCGTACAGCAGCTTCAACGGCTTCTTCACAGATGGCAACATTGTGGTGCTGCTCATATCCGGGTAAGATTCCATGCAAAATTCGGATTGTATCTTCTTCAGATGGTTCCTCCACCAATACACTTTGAAATCTTCTTTCCAGAGCACTGTCCTTTTCGATATATTTTCGATATTCTGCAATGGTGGTCGCACCAATCAGCTGTATTTCTCCTCTGGACAGTTGAGGTTTTAGGATATTTGCCGCATCAATAGAACCTTCCGCAGCTCCTGCACCGATAATGTTGTGGATTTCATCAATGAATAGAATGATATCTTTTGCATTTGCAGCCTCATCCATCAGATTTTTTACCCGTTCTTCAAATTCACCACGATATTTTGTGCCGGCAACCATCGACACTAAATCTAAAGCAATCAAACGCTTGGAACGCAGTGTTTGGGGAACTTTACCTTCTGCAATACACTGGGCAATACCTTCTGCAATTGCGGTTTTTCCTACACCTGCCTCACCAATCAAACAAGGATTATTTTTGCTTCGTCTGGAAAGGATGCGTATCACACGTTCAATTTCTTTTTCTCGTCCGATAACAGGGTCTAACTGTTTGTTTTTCGCTTTTTCGGTTAAATCCCGTCCGAATTTTTCCAGAAGAATGGTGCGCGGCACCTCCCCTTTTGAAGAACCCTGACGTTGTTCGTTTTTGGAGCAAACACCTCCGGAAAATTTCATACTCTCGTTTAAATCGCGAAACAGTACAATGGGATCGCTGCCCAGCTGAATGATAAAGCGAACTGCGTAGCAATCTTTTTCTTTTAGAATAGAAAAAAGAATGTCTTCGGTTCCGACTAAGTCTTCTTTATTTTTTCGGCTTTCTAAAATACTTTGCTCCAAAATTCTGCGGCAGCGAGGGGTCATATCCGTTGGAGAAAGTTTTGATTGAATTCCACGCCCGACTGTTTTTACAAGAAGTTCTAGCAGTGCTTCCGAGGTGATGCCTCTTTGTGTCAAAGCGGCAGAGGCAGAATTTCCTCCCTCCAGCAATAATCCAAGTAAAAGATGTTCGCTTCCGATGTAGGTGTGTCCCAATAAACAAGCCTGGGATACAGCAAGATTGACAGCATCATTGGCACGAAGGGTAAATCCCCGAAATCGAAACATGATACCACCGTCCTCTCGTAATTTTTCTGAAAAGGAATCACACTTTTTTGCGGGTGTGATTATACTGTTAATGAACAGCGGAAAAACAAAATTCTAAAAACAGGATAGCGGGAATGAAAAAATAAAAAATCATGAGCTTTCTCCCGACATAGCAGAATATTGGAATGAGCAAAGATTTTATTCCAATCTCAGCTTAAAATATTCTGAAAATTATCCCTTGGTTTTAGGAACCGTTTTTCTCCGTTTTTCATAGTATAGTCTGAAATCAATGATTTAGGAGGTACTTATTTATGTACGGTAACAACAACTGCTGGTGGATTATCATTCTTCTGATTCTCATTTTCTGCGGCGGTGGATGTAGTTTTAATTGCAGCGGAAGCAACAATTGCGGTGGTTGGGGCTGTGGCTGCAATAATGGCTGCAACTGCAACAACAATGGCTGCAATAATAACTGTGGCTGCAACAATAATTGCTGCTGCTGCGACTAGTTCTTGAGAAAACAGGCAAAAAATCCCGAGAGCATCACTCCCGGGATTTTTTGTGCTATCGAATGATTTTACTTTTGACGGGAATGATATAAAATATGTACAATCAAAATTTTTTGTAAAGAATAGAATAGAATGGTTGATTTTTGAAAAAATTTGCAATATGATGGGCTTGATAAAAGGAAGGGGTGGAATAGTATGAATGAGGTAAAAAACCCAAAAGTAAAAAAACCGTTGGTATATTATTATGTAGTAGCGTTGTTGATATTTATGCTATTAAATACCTTTTTATTTCCTACACTGTTTCGTCGTGCAGAGATAGAGGTTGATTATAGCAAATTTATGAACGATTTGACTGCAAATAAAATCGAACAGGTAGAGGTACTTGACCAAAAAATAGAGTACCTTGTGAAAGATAAAGAGGATCACAGTATCTATATCACCGGAAATATGGGTGATCCCAATTTAGTGGATAAGCTGCAAGCGGCTAATGTTATTTACGGTAAAGAGATTCAGGAAGAAATGTCGCCTTTATTGTATATATTGATTAGCGTTGGCGGACCGATTTTAATTTTTATGCTGGTCGGCAGAATTTTATCCAAAAATCTGGAAAAACGCATGGGCGGTTCCAATGCAATGACCTTTGGCAAAAGTAATGCAAAAGTGTATGTGGAGGCACAAACGGGCAAAACATTTGCCGATGTAGCAGGCGAGGATGAAGCCAAAGAAGCTTTAAATGAAATTGTAGATTTTCTTCATAATCCTAAAAAATATGAAGCAATCGGGGCTCAGATGCCCAAAGGTGCTTTGCTGGTAGGCCCTCCGGGAACCGGTAAAACATTGTTGGCAAAGGCAGTAGCGGGCGAGGCAAATGTGCCCTTCTTTTCCATTTCCGGTTCGGAATTTGTAGAAATGTTTGTGGGTGCGGGAGCTGCAAGGGTAAGAGATTTATTCCATCAGGCACAGGAAAAAGCCCCTTGTATCGTGTTTATAGATGAAATTGATACTATCGGTAAAAAACGTGATGGCGGAGGCATCGGGGGAAACGACGAAAGGGAACAGACTTTAAATCAGCTGCTGACCGAAATGGACGGTTTTGACGGAAAGAAAGGTGTTGTTATCCTGGCAGCAACCAACCGACCGGAAACATTGGATCAAGCATTGTTGCGTCCGGGAAGATTTGACCGCAGAATACCGGTTGAACTGCCGGATTTGGCAGGAAGAGAAGCAATCCTTCAGGTACATTCCAAAGATAAAAAGATGGCAGATAACATTGATTATTCTACGATTGCAAGAGCAACTGCAGGAGCTTCAGGAGCAGAGCTTGCAAACATTGTCAATGAAGCAGCATTGCGTGCAGTGAGAAATAATCGTGCCAGTGTAGAGCAGGAAGATTTGGAAGAAGCAGTAGAAACCGTTATTGCAGGTTATCAACGCAAAGGTGCAGTGGTTTCTCAAAAGGAGAAAAAGATTGTTGCATATCATGAGATAGGACATGCCTTGGTGGCAGCAATGCAAAAACATTCTGCCCCAGTTCATAAAATCACGATTATTCCTCGCTCCTCCGGTGCGTTGGGTTATACCATGCAGGTGGCAGAAGAAGAAACTTTGTTGATGAGCAAAGAGGAAGCTTTGGATAAAATTACTACCTATACCGGAGGCAGAGCAGCTGAAGAGTTGATTTTTGGTTCAATTACATCCGGTGCATCAAATGATATTGAACAGGCAACCAAGCTTGCAAGAGCAATGATTACAAGATTGGGTATGAGTGATAATTTTGGAATGATGGCTCTTGAAACAGTAAATAACCAGTATCTGGGCGGCGATGCATCGCTTGCTTGCTCGGAACAAACTGCTGCGAAAATTGATGATGAGGTCTGTGAATTGATTGCAGAATGTTATCAAAAGGCAAAACAAATTTTATCCCAAAATCTTCCTCAGCTGCATAATCTCGCAGAATATCTTCTTGAAAAGGAAACAATTACAGGTGAAGAATTTATGCGGATTTTAAATCAGCAGGAAAATAAAATGCAGGTAACAGAATAAAGAAAGCGGACATTTTAAATGTCCGCTTTCTTATGGTTTTATTATAAATACTCTCGGAATAATTTTGCTGTGCGATAGAGGTAGA
This sequence comes from Negativibacillus sp., assembly GCA_020024325.1. Taxonomy (GTDB): domain Bacteria; phylum Bacillota; class Clostridia; order Oscillospirales; family Ruminococcaceae; genus Negativibacillus. Next base: position 27,321 of record JAHHTY010000011.1, on the reverse strand, counting down.
CAAGCTTTAAAATGCTGACAACTAAGACTCCAATTAAAGAAATCAGCAAAACTGCCAAGCCCAAGAAAGGGGAAAGCAGAATGACAATAATGCTGGCAAACATAGCACAGAATGTGATGATGAACCATTTCCAGAGAGAAGTCCATTTTTTTGACTGCTCTTCATCAATTTCATATATAATCTCTGAATGAGCGACATACTCGTGATATTCTCCAATCAAGGAAATAACCGCAGCGGGTAAACTTATAATCAGTGTCCATGCTTGTGTACTGATAAAGGCAAGTATTGTACTGGATATGACGGATATAAGGCAGCAGATTCCGGATGTAAGGTAGTGTTTGTTTTCTGAAGATATTTTCAGAAGAATAACAGCATAGGCAACCGAACAGAGAGTGTTTAAAATTTGACCGGGCCAATATAAAGCTGGAAATAATTGAACAATGTTTTCGTTGGTCATAGCACTTGCTAATGCGCTTGGGATGATAAGCCAGAATAGAAACCAAAGCCATTTACCCAAAAGCCCAGCTTTTTGAGAAATATTTTCATTTTTCTCTCCGCCCCCATAAGAGTATCCTTCACAATCTTTTCCGTAATATGTTTTGGACATATGATTTCCTCCCTTGATATAAATTTTTTTGCTTAATTACAGTATACCATATGTTTGTAAAATTTTCCAGTAGCTAAAAATATTCAGCGAAAAAATATTTGAAAAGACGATTTGAGAATATTTTTTGAATATATACAGTAAATCATCTAAAACAGAGGAACAAGTATTTAAAAGTTATGGAACCTCATTTTTTGAAAAAACAATCAGTATCAGGCAGAGAGCTTATCGTAAAGATACTTTGTTAGCGGTAAAAAATAATAAGAAAATTGCTTTAAGTATGAGCTTTGTTTTTTACCGATAATTTTAACAGAAAATATCAGAAGATGTCGGAATAAATTCATGATTGTATAAAGAATAGAAGGGGAAACAGAGGGTTATTTATCGCTTTTTACGAAAGCGATTGTGAGAACTTGACAAGTAGACTAAAATGGAGTATTTTTATAGGTAAAAAGTGTTAATTTTTCATTTTAAGTTTAGATTGAATATAGAAGATGGAGTGAAAATATGCTTGAATTAAAGAATGTTTCGCTGAGTGTAGAAGATGAATTTCAGGATAATACTACAAAGGAAATTCTTCGGGATGTCAGCATACAGGTAGAAACAGGAAAATTTGTGGTTATTACCGGTCCAAACGGTGGTGGTAAATCCACAATGGCAAAGATGATTGCAGGTATCTTAAAGCCAAATCAAGGACAAATTCTGCTGGACGGAGAAGATATCACCAATATGGATATCACCGAAAGAGCAAAGAAAGGTATCAGCTTTGCTTTCCAACAGCCGGTACGCTTTAAAGGAATTACTGTTCGAGATTTAATCAATTTGGCAGCAGGACATGAAATCAGCGATTGCGAAGCGTGTGCTTATCTCAAAGAAGTTGGTCTGTGTGCAAGAGAGTATATCGACCGCGAGGTTAACGAAAGTCTGTCGGGTGGAGAAATCAAAAGAATTGAGATTGCGACAGTGATGGCAAGAAAAACAAAACTTTCTATTTTCGACGAGCCGGAAGCAGGTATCGACCTCTGGAGCTTTAACAACCTGATTGATGTATTCCGCAGTATGAGGGCAGAGGTGAAAGGTTCTATCATTATTATATCTCATCAGGAAAGAATTCTGGATATAGCAGATGAGATCATCGTACTTGCAGACGGTAAAATCAGCGCAAAGGGCAAGAAAGAAGATGTTCTTCCGGAATTGCTGAAAGAGGATTGCCAGTACTGCATTGGCGGAAAAGCCAAAAGAAAGGGTCATTAGAGGAGGGATTGCCATGAATGATATTACCAAAACATTGTTAAGCATGATTTCTGATATTTCCGGGGAAATCAAAGGTGCGTTTAACATCCGTGAAGACAGTGGTTGTGCAGGTAGACAATCCACCGAAAATGTTGACATTATTCCAAAAGTAGGACAGCCTGGAATTGATATTATTGTTAAACCAAATACAAAAGAGAAAATTTATATCCCTGCTTGTGTTACAAAAAGTAATATTGATGACCTTGTATATAACGATTTTTATGTAGGAGAAAATGCTGATATTGTTATTGTAGCGGGTTGTGGCGTTCACACAGACGGAGAAGAAGATTCTCAGCATAATGGTATCCATCGTTTCTTTATTTCAAAAAATGCCAGAGTGCGCTATGAAGAAAAACATATCGGTATTGGTGAGGGAACCGGAAAACGCATCATCAATCCACAGACTTATATTGAAATGGCAGAAGGCAGTTACATGGAAATGGACACTGTCCAAATTAAGGGTGTGGATTCTACAAAAAGAGATTCTAAAGCAATTTTGCAGGCAAATGCAAAACTAGTCATTAAAGAAAAAATTATGACACATGGCGACCAGTATGCAGAAACCAATTTTTTGGTAAATCTGGATGGAGAAGATTCCGGTGCAGACTTGATTTCTCGTTCGGTTGCAAGAGGAACTTCCAAACAGTTGTTCCGTTCTGTTATCAACGGTAATACACGTTGTACCGGTCACTCAGAGTGTGATGCAATCATTATGGATAATGGTATTGTCAGCGCAATTCCCGAGTTGACTGCAAACAACGTTGATGCCGCCTTAATTCACGAAGCAGCAATCGGTAAAATTGCGGGAGAACAGTTGATTAAACTGATGACTCTGGGGCTGACCTCGGAAGAAGCAGAAGCAAAAATTGTAGAAGGATTTTTGAAATAAGTTGCTTAGATAAAAAGAAGGACGACCAATTGGTCGTCCTTCTTTTTATTGTTATTTTCTTCGCTTTTGAGAATTATTGGGTGGTTGTCTTCGTTGTCCGGAAGACTGTTGGATTTGTCTGCGTCTTGCTTCAGTCGCTTTTTTGCGAGCCAGCCGTTTTTGATATTTACGTTTATTGCGGATTCGGATGATCATTAACAAGATAAATAAAACAAGCAGGACGATGAGAACAATTTTAGCAACTTTAAAAATTTCGTTAAACAGTGCTTGACGAGCTTCTTGCTTTTGCCGTTCTATTTCGCTGAAAGTAAGGACACTGGCTTTTAGCTTTAACGCCGCCATGGTAGGAACCATATACTGCGAAGCTTCCTGTGCCCGTTCAGATGAAATGGAGAAGGTAATGGTGGAAGGCATATTCTCATTCATATAATATCTGCCTGGAATATCTGTAGAAATTACTACATCGTTTTTGTTGAAATTTTTATGAAGCATAATGGTGAAATCGGAATCGGTAGAATAGGTTGCGTTGCCGATATAATTATTTCCTTTTTCAGTTTTTTCATAAACGGGGGTTTTAAATCCTTTGGGAGCCAGTTCTTTGGAAGTATAGGTAATTGGGTTAAAGTTGGTGAAACAGTAATTCAAAAGGTTCACCATATCTTTCTGCACAGAATAAGCGTTGCTCCCGGTGCAGTTGAGTGCTACGCAGATTAAACGAACACCATTTTGTTCTGCAACAGAAACAGCGGTATTGTTTGCCTGCGCACTTTGACCAACCTTTACACCAATTGTTCCCTGATAGTAGTTTTCGTTAGAAGGGTCCATCATACCTTCTTTCACTCTGCCCCAGTTTCTTGGGAGAGATTGCTTGTTGGTAGGTTCCATAGTATATTCGGTTTGACTGAAGTATTGCTGAAAATCTGGTGTAGATAAAGCATAGCGAGTAATCAAAGCCATATCATAGGCAGTGGTATAGTGGTTTTCGCTGTGTAAACCATGTGGATTTATGAAATTGGTGTTGATGCAGCCTAGTTCTTTAGCTTTTTCGTTCATCATTTCCACAAATCCTCCAGTATAGCTGGTGGAGCCATCATCCAAAATGATAGAGCGATTTGCAAGCTTTGCAGTACAGTCTGCTAGTGCATTAGCAGTATCATTTGCCGACTGAATCATTGTTCCGTAAAGCAAATCCTTGATTTTAACAACCTCATCTTGAGTAATGGCCACATAGGTACCATTGCTAAATCGATAAGATTCCGGGTAAGTTGGAAAAACGTCTTCAATAGTTATAGGATAGCTTGCTTCCGGATCAACAAATTCCAAAGCTAATGCAGTTGTCATAATTTTAGTGATATTGGAAGGATACTGTTTTTTGTCTGGGTTTTTGGAAATCAGAATCTGTCCGGTGCTTGCATTCATTACAATATACGAGTCTGAGTTGATGACAGGTAAAGCAGTTACATCAGTGCTGCCTTGTTGAGTATTGTTAGCAGCATTGTTATTGCCCTGCTGCGTGTTGGCATTACCTTGCTGCGTGTTGGCATTACCTTGCTGCGTATTGGCATTACCCTGTTGTGTGTTGTTCTGCGTATTGGCATTACCTTGTTGTGTGTTGTTTTGAGTGTTGGTATTACCTTGTTGTGTATTATTAGCAGTATTGTTTTGGGTATTAGCATTGCCCTGCTGTGCGTTGTTTTGAGTGTTGCCTTTTTGATTGGTGTCAGTTTGGGCAGTTTGTGGGGGAGTTTGTGGTTGTGCTGTTGTACCAGCTTGAGCGAATGCAGGAAGGCTCATTTGACAGGCAAGAACCAGTCCCATAAAAAATGAAATAACCTTTTTCAAAAAAGAAAACCTCCTAAACGATACGAATTTCGAAAAATACAAATATCTTATCGTATATTTTAACATATTTCGGTGAAAAATAGAAGAACCCCATAACATTTTGTGTGATATTTTCAGACAAAAAGAATGAAAAATATAGCGAAAAAATTTAGAGGGAACACAAAATAATGCTAAAGTGAAAATAAAAGTGGAATAAAATTATTTTCACAGGGAAAGATATTCAGGAGGAAAGCATAAAAGCAATCCATTTTTTTAGAAAGAAGGATGAATTATGACAAAATTAACCTGTAATGTAACAAGTTGTGCAAGTAACTGCGATAACTGCTGCTGCCAGCCGGCAATAAAAGTGCAGGGCAAGGGCGCTTGCCAGTGCTGCGAAACAGAATGTCAGAGCTTTCAGAAAAAAGGTTCAGGAGAGGTTTCCAACAACACACAGTTTTCTCATGCTAATCCTGAATGTGAGGTAAAATGTACTGCAAATCATTGTGTATTTAACGACATGGGAGGATGTACAGCTTCTCACATCAGCATTATGGGAAATGGTGCAGAAAAACGAAGCGAAACCAACTGTGAAAGTTTCCGCGCTAGATAAGGCGAGTAAAGAACAGAAAAACGTCGGTTTTGAATCATTCAAAACCGACGTTTTTAGACTTTTATAATGCCTTGCATAAATGAAGAAAAAAGAAATTTATCAATATCAAGGCAATCTTTTTAAATATCAATCAGGGATAACAGGATGTGCAAAACACACACCGCCAACCCATGCAGCACCTTGTTCAATAAGGGCTTTTGCACATTCGGTCATGGTGGAACCGGTAGTGATGACATCATCCACCAACAAAATGCGCTGTCCTTTTGTTTTTGTGGGCATGACAGCGGAGTATACACCGGTTAAGTTTGTTTTTCGCTGAGCAGCAGACAAAGTATGTTGTGCGGCAGTATGGGCTGTTTTGCTCAGCAGCGGATAAGAAGGAAGTCCGAGTAAAACAGCAAGTTCCTTTGCAATCAATTCAGCCTGATTATATCCGCGCAAATATTTCTTTTTGGGGTGCATGGCAACCCAGCAGACACAATCCGGCGAAAAATGGAGAATCTGTTGACGAAAGCGCAAAGTAATTAACTGTGCAAATAATTTTGCCAGCTGTGGCTGATTTTTAAATTTTAACAGATGTACAGCTCGGGCAACCGAATGGGAATATTCTGTAAAACAAAACACAACATCTAAGTTGGAAACAGAGAAAGGGGGACAAATTGTAAAAGTGCTTTTACAACGTTTGCAGCAATGATGATTGGGTGCGATAATCTCTCCGCAAAAGGCACAGCGGGAAGGCCAGAAAAAATCAAGAATCCAGTCCAGTATTGTTGGCTGTGCAGCCATCCTTCTTCCCCCTCTCATCACAAAACTTATTCCGCTTGAAGACCGATTAAAGCAGCACCGATAACGCCGGCATCATTGCCAAGCTGGGCAATGCGAACTTCGGTTTTGTGTGCAGTGAAGCGGTCAAAACAGAACTGTTCCATATAGTTGCGGATTGGGCGAAGCAAGTTTTCCCCTTGCTTAGAAACACCGCCTCCAATGCAGATGATTTCCGGCTGAAGAGTATTGACAGCATTCACAATAGCCTCTGCAAGCACAGTGGTATATTCTTCCACAGCAGCCTGACCGGCAGCATCCCCTTGCTGTGCAGCATCAAAGCAGGTGCGGCCGTCCACTTTGTTTAAATCTCCGTCACAAAGTTTCCACATCAAAGAGTCTGGGTTTTTCTCCATATGTTCTTTGGTAGTGGTAATCAGACCGGTTGCAGAGCAGTATACATCAAGGCAGCCTTTTCTTCCACAGCTGCACTGTCTGCCGTTTACATTGATGATGGTATGTCCGAACTCACCGCCGGCATGACCATATCCATTATAAATTTTGGAGTCGATAATGATGCCGGAGCCAACACCGGTTCCAAGGGTGATTGCAAGCATATTGCTGATGTGGGAGCCATCCTGCATTTTTCCGGCTCCTGCCATAAATTCACCATATGCAGCGGCATCGGCATCGTTTGCAATGAACACAGGGCGGTGCAGGTGTTCTTCTACCATCTGACAAAGAGGCACGTTGGAAAAATTAAGATTTCCGGCAAAAACAACCTCTTTGGTTACAGAGTCAACAATACCCGGGGTACCAATACCGACAAGAGAAATTTGCTCCATACTAAGACCTGCCTGTTCTGCGGCAAGTTTTGCTGTTTGTGCCATTGTTAAGGCAATTTCAGAAGCAGGACGACCCACATTCGTTTTATTACTTGCTTTGGTTACAAGATGAAACTGTTCGTCAACAACACCTGCAACGATGTTTGTACCGCCAAGGTCAATACCAATATAATATTTCATCGGGAACACTCCTAAAATATGATTTTTTGTACTATAAATATATAATATACCTTATATAATATCATTGTGGAGGGGTCTTTTCAATTCCTTTTTAGGGAAAAGACTGTATTTTCGGAAAAAATAGCGAAAAATTTAACAAGCTAAAAATTTTTCTGTAAATAAGTAGGAAAGAGGGTGGAGAAAATGATGCGGCATTGACGAAAGGTGCGGAAAAATGTATAATAAAAAGATAAGAAATAGATGACAATTTGTAGGTAAGGAGTGTTTTGTATGCTCAATGAAGAATTACAGATAGAACAAAAACGAGCAACATCAGTTCCCAGAGAAGAAATAATGCGTCAATGGGAGCTGATGGGACAAAACAGAGAACTTTTAGTCAGAAGGATGGGATATACTCCGCGGGCATGGGTAAGAACCTTTGGATGTCAGGGAAATGTTGCTGACAGTGAAAAAATCATGGGAATGCTGCTGGATATGGGATGTGTACAGGCAACCAGTGAAAAGGAAGCGGATATTATCATCTATAACACCTGCGCTATTCGAGAAAACGCAGAAATTCGTCTGCTGAGTACTGTGGGTGAGCTGAAAAGACTGAAAGCGGCAAATCCAAACATTATGATTGGTCTGTGCGGTTGTATGATGCAGCAGGAAGGTATTGTTATGCAGATTCGCCGCAGCTATCCATTTGTAGAGCTTATTTTTGGAACACACGTTCTACATACTTTGCCAAAGCTGATTAACCGTCTGTTGTCAGGAGAACGCAGGGTTATGGATTGTTATGAGGGTGAAGGCAGAGAAAATTTAATTCCGGAAGGTCTTCCGATAAAAAGGGCACAAGGGAATCAGGCATCGCTTCAAATCATGAACGGTTGTGATAATTTTTGTTCCTATTGCATCGTACCATATGTACGCGGCAGAGAGGTAAGCAGAAAACCGGATGAAATTATCCGCGAAGCAAAAGAAATTCTTGCAATGGGATATAAAGAAATTTTACTTCTGGGACAAAATGTAAACTCCTATGGAAAAGGTTTGGACGAGAAGATTACGTTTGCACAATTACTCGAACGCATTGAAGCGTTAAAGGGGGATTTCCGCATCCGTTTTATGACATCACACCCAAAAGACTGCACCAAAGAATTGATTGATGTGATAGCACGCAGCAAAAAAATTTGCCACAGCATTCATTTGCCGGTACAAAGTGGCTCTGACAGGGTTTTAGGGCAGATGAATCGCCACTACACCAGAGAACACTATCTGTCGCTGATTAACTATGCAAGAGAAAAGATGCCGGATGTAACCTTTACAACAGATATCATTGTAGGTTTTCCGGGGGAAACATATAAAGAATTCCAACAGACAATTGCTTTATGTAAACAGGTACGTTATCAGGCAATGTTTACGTTTATTTATTCACCAAGACCGGGAACACGAGCTGCTACAATGCCAGATCCAATTGACTATAAAGAAAAAACAAAATGGCTCAACGAGCTGCTTGCAGTGCAGCATCAAATCAGCGAGGAAGATAACAAGGCTGCCCAAGGAAAGCTAATGCGGGTGCTGGTTGAAGATAAGGTCCAGAACAAAGAAGGCTGGATGTACGGCATTTGTGAAAACGGAATGGTTGTAAAATTTATGGCAGAAGGTATTCAGAAAGGCAGATTTGTAGATGTTAAAATTACAAAAGGAATGCGTTCGGAATATGAGGGAGTATTGCTGTAAATTATAACATAGAAGAAAATGTAAGGACGCTCATATTAACTAGAAATAGTTTTAACAGAGCTGACAATAAAATATTACCGGAGGTAAAAACAATGGATATTATTGCAATGGCAAGAGAGCTGGGTAAAGCAATTCAGCAGGACGAAAGATATAAAAGAATTGATGCAGCAAAGAAAGCAAACGATGAAGACAACAACCTTCAGGAGCTGATTGTAAAATTCAATATGAAACGTTCTGACCTGACCAACGCAATGGCACAGGAAAACAAAGATTCTGAACAGTTGACTGCTCTGGATAAAGAGCTCAAAGAGTTGTATCAGGAAGTAATGTCCAATCCAAACATGGCAGAGTTTAATGCTGCTAAAGTAGAGGTTGACGGCATGATGAACTTCATCAGCGAGATTCTGTATGGTTCTGTAAACGGAGAAGACCCAGATTCTATCGAGATGCATGAAAGCTGCGGCGGTAACTGTGGAAGCTGCAGAGGCTGTCACTAATTTTTGAACTGTATTGCCAGCCAGCATCTGCTTTCAAGGTGCTGGCTGACCTTGCATTCAGGCAACGGAAAACGTGACTGCTTTGCAGAGAAAAGGAACTTCCTGTTCTGTGCAAAACAGTTGATAAAATTTGATGCAGAAAGGAAAAAATGATGGAAAGAAAGATTTCAAGCAAACCCGTTGATGTAACAAAACTTTCTCCGATGATGCGCCAGTATTGGAACGTGAAACAGCGTTATTTGGAACAGCTGTTGTTTTTCAGACTGGGTGATTTTTATGAATTGTTTTTTGATGATGCTTTAATTGCTTCCAGAGAACTGGAGTTGACCCTAACAGGCAAGGAATGTGGATTGGAAGAACGAGCTCCAATGTGCGGCGTTCCTTATCACAGCAGCGAAAATTATATCGCAAAACTGGTAAAAAAAGGATATAAAGTTGCCATCTGCGAACAGGTGGAAGATCCGGCAACGGCAAAAGGATTGGTAAAACGAGAGATTATCCGTGTGGTTACACCGGGAACCGTTTTGGAAAGCAATATGCTGGATGCTGCGGTAAACAATTATCTGTGCGTTATTTATCGAGAGCCGGATTCGGAATGTTTTGCAATGACCTTTTCGGATGTATCCACCGGGGAAGTGTGTGCATTACAAATTGATTCTGATTGGGACAAAAGAGTTCTTAACGAGTTGGGACGTTTTTCTCCGGCAGAAGTGTTGATGAATGCGGCTGCAGCAGAATGTAAAGAAATCGAAATTTTTTTAAAAGAGAAACTGCATCTTGAGGCAGATGTGCTGGATGACAGCCTGTTCGAGTGGAAAAACTGCTGTAAAATTGCACAAGAGCAATTCGGAGCAGAGCCGATTTTACAACTTGAGCAGGAAAGATCCCCTATTTTGATGGCTTTGGGGGTAATGATTTCTTATTTAACCCAAACACAACGCCATGGACTGGAGAGCTTAACTCACTTAGAGATATACAGCGACGCACAATATATGACGCTGGATTTGACAGCAAGAAGAAATTTAGAGCTGACAAAGACACTGCGCAGCGGAGAAAAGAGAGGAACCTTGCTGTGGGTTTTAGATAAAACAAAGACTGCGATGGGAAAACGTCTGATTCGTTCTGTTATCGAAAAACCTCTTCTCAACCCAACGATGATTAACAAACGTCTAAACGCTGTGGGTGAACTGCTGGAAGATACCATCCGCCTTGATGCAATACGAGAAGTGCTTCAGGATATTTTCGATTTGGAGCGCTTAATTACCCGTATTGTATATGGATCGGTAACTCCTAGAGAGATGCGAACCTTGCAGTTTACAGCACAAAAACTTCCGATGCTTAAAGAAACAATCGGTCAGGTGAAAACGGTTTACCTGCGTCGTTTGGTAGAAAATATGGACCCGCTTGAAGATATCTGCGGATTGATTGACTGTGCAATAGCGGATGATCCACCCAATGTTTTAAAGGATGGCGGTGTCATTCGGGAAGGATACAGCAAAGAACTGGATTCTTTAAGAAATATTGTACATAACACAAAAGGTGTTTTAGCCCAAGTGGAAGCACAGGAACGGGAAAAGACCGGTATTAAGAATTTGAAAATTGGCTTTAACAATGTTTTTGGCTACTATATCGAAGTAACAAAATCCTTCCTTTCACAGGTGCCTCAAGAGTATATCCGCAAACAGACTTTGACCGGAAGCGAAAGATATATCACACAAGAATTAAAAGAGTTGGAGCAGACCATTTTGGGCGCAAAAGAGAAAATTCTTGTGATGGAAAATAAGCTCTTTGACGAGATCCGAGAACAGGTTGCAGAACAAATTCATCGGGTACAGTCCACAGCAAATGCAATTGCATGGCTTGATTTGTATGCAAGCATGGCCAATGTTGCATTGGAGCAGAATTATTGCCGACCGGATGTGGATTTATCGGGAAGAATCCACATTCAAGATGGGCGTCATCCTGTGGTAGAAAAAATGCTCAAAGATACCCTGTTTGTTGCAAATGATACTTTGTTGGATCAGTCGGAAAATCAGGTAGCAATCATTACAGGTCCTAATATGGCTGGAAAATCTACCTACATGAGGCAGACGGCATTGATTGTTTTAATGGCGCAGATTGGTTCTTATGTTCCTGCCCGTGCAGCTCAAATCGGTGTTGTAGACGGAATTTATACCCGCGTGGGAGCCTCAGACGATTTGGCTTCGGGAAAATCCACCTTTATGGTTGAAATGAGCGAGGTAGCACAAATTTTAAAAAATGCTACCCAAAACAGTTTGCTTATTTTGGACGAAATTGGACGCGGAACCTCTACCTTTGATGGAATGAGCATTGCAAGAGCAGTCATTGAGCATATTGCAAACCGTAAAAAACTGGGGGCAAAGACACTGTTTGCAACTCACTATCACGAATTGACCGAGCTAGAGCAAGCGTTTAGCAATATCAAAAATTATAATATAGCCGTTAAAAAGAAGGACGATGAAATTTTCTTCCTGCGTCGCATTATCAGAGGCGGTACAGATGACAGCTATGGCATTGATGTATCTCGTTTAGCCGGTATCCCTGAAGAGATTATCCAACGGGCACAGCAAATTTTAAAGCAGCTGGAATCCGGTGCAGCACTGTCTGTAAATACAGGCAAAAAGACAAAGAAAACAGAGATGGAAATACCGCAGTTAATTGAAGCGGAAGAACCGGAAGTAATCAGACGCTTAAAGGAAATTGATATTGAAAAAATTACACCGGTTCAGGCTTTGGTACTGCTTTCCGAACTGAAAGCACGAATTTAGAATTATATGTTAGAGAAGGGGCACAGGCAATGGCATTTTTTGCTGACAGAATATATGCGTTAAGAAATGAAAAAGGTTATACAAGAGAAGAACTTGCCTCTGAACTGGGGTGCATTCCAAGAATGATAAAGGATTATGAGGAAGGAAAATTATATCCTCATGCAATCACTATGGTAGATATTGCCGATTTCTTTCAAGTTTCGCTGGACTACCTGATGGGAAGAACCGAGTGCAGAGAGATTAACCGCAAATAAAAATTTCAAACCGGAAAGGAGCTGACAGGGATGGGTGTTATTCGACTGCTGGATGATGAGGTTTCTCAGCTGATAGCTGCCGGAGAGGTGGTAGAGCGACCGTCATCAGTTGTAAAAGAGCTGGTAGAAAATTCTATTGACGCAGGTGCTTCTAAAATTACAATAGAAATTCGGCACGGTGGCGTGACATTGATTCGTGTCAGCGATAATGGAAGCGGTATCCAACCGGATGATATAAAGATGATGTTTTTGCGTCATGCAACCAGCAAGGTGCGCACACAAGAGGATTTATCGCACATTGCAACCCTGGGATTTCGCGGGGAAGCAATGGCATCTATCCATGCGGTTTCCCGTGTTGAAGTGCTGACCCGACAGCAGGGCGAAGATGAGGGAATTTGTTATCGGGGAGAAGGAGCTCAGATTGGGGAAACAATGCCGGCCGGCTGCCCGGAAGGAACAACAATCCGTGTTGCAGATTTGTTTTATAATACGCCTGCAAGAATGAAATTTTTAAAAAAGGACGTTCAGGAAGGAAATTCGGTAGCAGGGGTGGTGGAACGCATTGCACTTTCTCATCCGGAAATTTCTTTTCAGTTTATCCGTGAAGGTCAGACAAAGCTACATACACCGGGGGACGGCAAGCTGATTTCTGCAATCCATGCAGTGTATGGAAGAGAGTTTACCAAAGGTCTTGCAAAAGTGGACTATACACAGGGGCAGGTTCATGTCAGCGGTTTTGTCACACTTCCAACGGCAAGCCGTTCTAACCGAACTATGCAGACCTTTTTTGTGAATGGACGCTATGTAAAAAGTGTAACGGCAAGAACAGCGCTGGAAGAAGCTTTTAAGCATTCTATGATGGTTGGCAAGTTTCCGGCGTGTGTATTAAACCTTCTAATACCGTTAACGGAAACAGATATCAATGTTCACCCGGCAAAAATAGAGGTGCGCTTTACAAATGAACGTCCGGTTTTTGACGCAGTCTATTATGGAATCAAGAATGCTTTGTTTACACAAGATAAGACCCCTTTGTCTACAGCAGCACAAAGCAGTAAAAAAACAATGACAGTTTTCGATTTGCAGCGGCAGCCGGAAATAGAGCAGACGGACCTTGAACAACTGGCAAAAACACCACCCAAACAAACAAAACCTGTATTAAACAGAATGAGTGCAGCAGAGTACCGCAGCTTTATTGGTCAAGGGCAAAGCAAATATCAAACAAAGTCAGATCTCTCCCTTCATTCGGATGAAACATTGGTTTTCCACGACTGTGGTCAGAGAATACAAGAATGGGAGCCAGCACATACAACCACTGAAAAAGAAAGAACAATTTTACCGGATACAAAACAGGAGCGTCCTTGTGTAAAAGACACATCGGAGCATACAAATTCTGCCAGCGTGGAAAAGTGTGAAACAAAACCGCATAATTTCATGCTGAAACGACAGGAAACCACCTTGCAGGAACAACCGGAACAAGGATTCCGAACACAAAAAAATGAGCCGAAGGAAGATGGTTTTCATCGGGAAATGTCCAAAACACAAGAACCGCAACATCTTCGACTAGTGGGGGAGGTTATGGGTACCTACTTGATTGTCGAAGGTAAAGATCAGCTGATTTTGGTTGATAAGCACGCAGCACATGAAAGACTGATTTTTAATCGACTGCGTCAGCAAAGCTTTACAGAGGATCGTCAGCTGCTTTTAGAACCGGTAATGGTTCATTTAAGTCGGGAAGATTATCAAGGGGCAGCACAAAATCTCGAACTCTTTCAACAGGCAGGTTTTTTGGTGGAAGATTTTGGTGATGGTGACTTGATGGTGAGAGAAGTCCCGGTAATGCTGTTAGGGGCAGAAATCAAGGAAATTATAGAACAAACAGCTCATAGCCTATCTAAAAATAAAAAGGATATAACACCGCAGGCATTAGACGATCTGCTGCATTCGGTAGCATGTAAAAGTGCGGTGAGGGCAAACGATAAAAATACGCTTCCAGAGTTGCAGGAGATTATAGAACTTTTGCAGTCCGATGAGGATGCAAAATATTGTCCGCACGGAAGACCGGTAGCAAAGGTAATTTCAAAACGAGAAATCGAGCGAATGTTTGGGCGTTTGGGATAACTGCTTTCCAGAATGACGGAGGTGAAAAGATGGAAGAAAAAAAGATTCCGCTTGTTGTGGTAGCGGGACCGACCGCTTCGGGTAAAACCGCTGCCGGGGTTCGTTTGGCACAGCTGCTGAACGGAGAGGTTATTTCTGCCGATTCAATGCAGATTTACCGTCGATTAACGGTGGGAACAGCAAAGCCGATACCGGAAGAGATGGAGGGTATACCACATCATCTGATTGATTTTGTGGAACCATCCGAGCCGTTTTCGGTAGCAGAATATGTAGAGCTTGCCCGAGAAAAGATAAATGAGATTTCAGCAAGAGGAAAACTGCCGATTGTTGTTGGGGGGACAGGTCTGTATATCAGTTCTTTAGTGGATAATATCTGTTTTTCAGAGTCGGAGAGCGATACTAAATTGAGAGAGGAATATCGCAAGTTTGCAGAAGAAAACGGTGCAGAAGAATTGTGGCAGCGTTTAAATAACGTAGATCCTGAGGCTGCAAAAAAAATACATCCAAACAATGTCGGCAGGGTGGCTCGTGCATTAGAGGTATACCACACAACAGGTGTGCCAATTTCAAAGCATCAGCAACTTTCCCGTCAACAACCATCTCCTTACCGTTTATGTATGATGGCTTTAAATTTCCATGATCGTCAAAAGCTTTATGACCGTATCAACCTTCGTGTTACAAAAATGCTTGAGGCAGGCTTGGAAGAAGAAGCAAAGTGGCTTATCGAAAACGGCTATAATACCACCAGTTTTCAGGCGATCGGGTATAAAGAGATGGCAGCATATCTTGCAGGAGAAGAGTCATTGGAACAAGCGTGCGACCACATTCGTCAGGAATCCAGAAGATATGCAAAACGTCAGCTGACGTGGTTTCGTCGAGATGAAAGATACCGCTGGTTTTTCGCAGAAGATTTTTCCGCACCTGAGCAGATGTATCTTAATATGTCAGAATATGCACAAGAAATATTGACAGATGAAAATTAGCAGGGCATAAGTTGTCACTGTATACCACAAGGTGACAAAAAATAAATGAAAAATGTAGTACACTGACAAGGGAGGCTATATTTTATGCTTAATTTACAAGATGTTTTTTTAAACAAACTCCGCAAGGAAAAGATTGTTGTGACTGTCTATTTGGTTAATGGTTTTCAGCTTAGAGGTTATGTGAGAGGTTTTGATAGCTTTACCATCATTATCGAAAATGAGGGACGCCAAAATCTTGTTTATAAAAATGCCATTTCTACAATTACACCTACAAAAGCAGTGAAATTGATGGAAAATGAAGTGGTTCCGGAAGAAGACTAGCAATCAGCAGTTGGCTGCTGTAATATGGGGGGAATGAAATGGCAGGTTATCAAAGGAAAAGCAAAAAAAACGGACGCTTTATTGCGCTGGGCTTTGCTGTATTCTTGCTTATATATATCAGCAGCCAGCTCTGGGGCTTTGCTAACATTAAATTGCGTACAGAGCAGGTAATGGACGATACCATCTATGATTTTGTCCGTGCAGAGGGAATGGTGTTCCGAAATGAAGAGATTATTCCTCAAAAGGTAAACGGTGTTACTGTTTATAACTATGCAGACGGAGAAGAAGTAGCAAAGAAACAGGATGTAGCGGTGGTCTATAAGGATAAAAAAGTGTCAATGGTGAATAACCAGATTGACCAGATGAGAGAAGAGCTAAAATCCTTGGAGAAAGCACAGACAGTCAAAGCGACACGCTATTCTGCGGTTACCAATCTTTCCAGTCAAATCAACAACCAAGTTGGCAGAATCGTTGATACTTCTGCTGACGGAGTTGTGGAAGGAATCAGCAAACAGAAAGAAGAATTGACCAGTTTGTTGAACCGTAAAAAGATAGCATTGGGTGAAGAGGATACTTTTGCTGATAGAATTGCCCAGCTGAACACAGAAATTTCTTATTTAGAAAAAGCAAAGACAAAAGAAAAGGGTGTTGCTATCGAGGCACCGGACGCAGGATACTTCTGTAAAAATGTGGATGGATATGAAGAAACTTTAACTGCAAATGAATTATCAAATATGACTTATGAAGAATATCAACAAAAAAAATCAGCTTCACCGAAATCTGTGGGAAGTGCAGCCGGTAAAATTATCAAAAGCCATATCTGGTACCTTGGTGTAGATTTAGCAAATGCCGAGGCGCAAAAATTTGAAGTGGAAGATAATGTTAAACTTGATTTTAAGTTTGCTAACGGTCAAACGGTAGCGGCAAAAGTTGTTAAAATTATTCCGGATAATGAAAGAAAAAAATCAGTTGTTCTTTTTGAGTGTAAGGATATTACCGCACAGCTTCTCCAGATAAGAAAGCAGAGTGTAGATATTATTTTTACAACCTATTCGGGATTGCGTGTAAACTCCAAAGCGTTATATCATGAAC
The DNA here is from genome assembly GCA_020024325.1 of Negativibacillus sp. Taxonomy (GTDB): domain Bacteria; phylum Bacillota; class Clostridia; order Oscillospirales; family Ruminococcaceae; genus Negativibacillus. The sequence continues at coordinate 10,541 of JAHHTY010000011.1, read as the reverse complement.
AGAACATACCGGGAGTTTATGTACTGGATAAGACTACTGTTCGGTTTAAACCGGTAGAGATTATTAAAGATAACGGTAACTTTATTCTTTGTGAACCAAGAGAAGGAACAGACCAAGAGCATACCCTTAACCGTCTGGACATGGTTATTTTGGAAAGCGGCGGTGTAGAGATGAAAGACGGAACACTCTTGAATGAAGATACCGTGAAAGGGGTTGTATCAGGCAATGCAGGTGCTTAATGAACAGGAAGTAGCACAAAATGTGCAGACAATTTTAGAACAGGTCAATCAGGCGGCAATCAATGCAGGAAGAAATCCGCAGGAAGTTCGCGTGATGGCAGTCACCAAAACAGTTGATCCCCTTCTGGTTAATGCAGCCATCGCACAAGGGATTACTCTTTTGGGAGAAAACAAGGCACAGGAACTGTGTGCAAAGTATGACAGCTACCATAAAGACGGGGTGGATATTCATTTTATCGGTCACCTTCAAACAAATAAAGTGCGTCAGGTCGTAGATAAGGTATCTATGATTGAATCGGTGGACAGCATAAAGCTTGCAAAAGAAATTGAAAAGCAATGTGCGGCTATTGATAAGGTAATGGAAGTTCTTATTGAGGTAAACATTGGTAAAGAAGAAAATAAAACCGGTGCAATGCCGGAAGAAGTGCTGCCTCTTTTGAAAGAAATTTCTAAATTCCAACACGTTAGAGTAAAAGGATTGATGACAATTCCACCGGTATGCGAAAATAAAGAGGAACTTTCGCAATATTTTTCGCGAATGAGCGAACTCTTTATTGACATAAAGCAAAAAAAATATGATAATATCAGTATGGAAATTTTATCTATGGGAATGTCCGGAGATTATAAAATTGCAATAGGACATGGTTCAACCATTGTCCGCATTGGTACGGCAATGTTTGGACAAAGGAATTATAAAAGGAGCTAGAGACATTATGGCACTAAGAGATACACTACGAAACTTGATTGGAATTCCAGATGATAATTATGATAATGAGTATGATGACGATATGCAGGCAGGAAATGTAGAGCAGGATGAGGATGATACCCAGATGCCGGTTTCCTCTTCTTCTTCCGACCGTAAACACAATAAAGTGGTAAACATCCATGCAACCACCCAGTTGGCAGTAGTTTTGGTAAAACCGGAACGCTATGAAGACGCAGCGTCTATTGCTGATCATCTGAATGCAAAAAAGACAGTTGTACTGAATTTGGAGCAAACCAGCAAAGATGTTGCCAGAAGATTGATCGATTTTCTGTGTGGTGTAGCTTATGCAAATAACGGTCAGATGAAACGTGTAGCAAATAATACTTATATCATTACACCATACAATGTAGACATTATGGGTGATTTGCTGGATGAACTGGAAAATAACGGTGTTATTTTCTAATGATGAACAATCAAATACAGCGCAGAGAGGAAGATAAAATCTTTTGTGCGCATATTGAGGATATGGCACAGCAAGTGCAGAGAAATAATGTGCCATGCTTTACTCGTTTTCTAGATGAAAGGGAACAGTCGCTTGCAGCAACAGCTTTAAAGAAGATTCATTTTCCAAGTGACCAGATATATTTTTGGACAGGCTTCTCTGTGAAAGAAGAGCAAGCGGTGGGACGCAGAATGTTGGGGCTGTTTCCCGAGTATTTTGCATTGGCTGAAGGAATGGACACCTCTGTTTTGGAGGAGCAGTTTCCTGTTGCGGCAGTTACAATTACCTATCGAGAACAGGATAATCTGACTCATCGAGATATTTTGGGATCGTTGATGGGGTTAGGAATAAAGCGTGAACTGATTGGAGAAATTCTGACAGCAGAAAATTTTGCGATTATTTTTTGTACCCAAACAGCACAAAAAATAATTTTATCCGATTTAGAACGGATAGGACGAGCAGGAATCAAAAAACAACAAGGGATACAGCGAGAGCTTCCGCCAATGTGCCGTATAGAGTATCGAACAGGAACGGTAAGCTCTCTGCGATTGGATTGCATAGTAGCTTTGGCAACAAACCTTAGCAGAGAAAAAAGTGCTGCTGTTATTGAGGGTGGTTTAGTGAATCTAAATTTTTTTGAACAGACAAAAATTTCTCAGGAAGTTCGTCAAGGAGATATCCTTTCCTTGCGGGGATATGGACGGTTTGTTTTGGCACAGATAGGCTCTCAAAGTAAAAAAGGCAGACTTCATGTAACTTTAGGAAAATATATATAGAATAATACGAGGGCATATTGCCGCAATTTGATAAAGAAGTTTTAAAAAGGGGAAGGTATCAGAAATGTTGACTCCAGAAGTGATTGCCTCCAGACGTTTTGATAAACAAATGGGCGGTTATAAGCAGGATGAAGTGGAAGAATTTTTGCAGCAAGTTGCTGCTGAATATGCACATTTGCTTGCAGAAAAAGAAGAACTTGAAAACAAAATGGAAGTACTTGCATATGAAGTAGACCAATATCGAGAAGATGAAGATAGCCTTAAAAGTGCTCTGATTGGGGCACAAAAATTAGGTGACAGCGTCATCAGAGAATCTAAAGCAAAGGCAGATTATCTTGTTCGGGAGGCAAAAGAAAAGGCAGACCGCATTTTAGAGAATGCGCAAAAGAGCATTGAGAAAGAGCAAATGGCTCTGATTAAAATGCAAAAGGAAGTAACGAAATTTAAAAACCGTCTGCTGACTTTATATCGCCAGCACTTAGAAATGATTAGCGCTTTACCAGAGTATGATGATGACGATTTGCAGGTACAGGAACAGCAGAATGAGCAAATTCGTCAGGAAGCTGTAAAGGAAGAAACAGTACAAGCACAACCGGAACCAGAACAGAATTTTTCTATACCAAAAGAGGACCTTTCCGCACCAGAAGAAACTGTGGAAAATCAGGAATCTCTGATTGATTTTACAGCAGCAATGGATAATCAGATGCAGGATACTTCTTCATTTGCACCGGTTGCAGCACATCCTCAGCGCACACAGCAGCAGTCGCAGGGTTTTTCCCCTTTTGGCGGGCAGGTTTCGTCAGAATCAAAATTTGGACCGCTCAAATTTGGAGAAGGCTTCGATGTAGAAAGGGACAGCACTTCTAAAAATACTAATTTGTTTTCAAGAAAAAAACATCGCTAAAACTTATGAAACAGGTTGCAAGGTTTTTCCAAAATGCAAAAACTCTTTACAGGAAAAACTTATGCTTTTACTGAATAAAAAATTAAGAGGAGAGAGTATTGATGGCTCAGGACTACAACAAAACCCTGAACCTGCCGGAAACCGAGTTCAATATGAGAGGCGCACTGCCTCAGCGTGAACCGGCATGGGTAGAAGAATGGCAGGAAAAACAGTTATACCACAAAATGATCAAGAATAATGAAGGTAAGCCACAGTACATTTTGCACGATGGTCCTCCATATGCAAACGGCGACATTCACCTTGGTACAGCATTGAACAAAGTACTGAAAGATTTTATTATTCGTCAAAAAAACATGAGCGGTTATCAGGCTCCATATGTTCCTGGTTGGGATACACACGGTCTGCCAATTGAACTTAAAGCAAGAAAAAAAGCAGGCGTTACAAGTGATATTGGTCCAGTAGAGCTGAGAAAAATTTGTAAAGAATTTGCTCTGCATTATCTGGATAACCAGAGAAATCAGTTTAAACGTCTTGGTATTTTAGGTGAGTGGGAAAATCCATACATGACCCTGAAGCCGGAATTTGAAGCAAAACAGGTTGAGATTTTCGGCAACATGGCTCAGAAGGGATATATCTATAAAGGTCTGAAACCGGTTTACTGGTGTCCGGATTGCAACACTGCTTTGGCAGAGGCAGAAATTGAATACGAGGAAGATCCATGCTATTCTATTTATGTAAAATTTGCTGTTAAAGATGATAAGGGAAAACTGGCTTCTCTTGGTGTTGATGTTGCAAAAACATATTTTGTTATTTGGACCACCACAACATGGACCCTGCCGGGTAATATGGCAATCTGCCTTGGTCCGGAATATGAATATTGTGCAGTAAAAGCAAACGGAGAATATTACATCATGGCAAAAGAGCTGGCTCCGGCTGCGATGAAAGCTGCAGAGATCGAAGATTATGAGCTGATCGGTTCTGTTTCAGGAAAGGATCTGGAATACATCGTTTGCCAGCATCCATTCCTCAATCGTGAATCTTTGGTTATCGTTGGTGACCATGTTACATTGGATTCCGGTACAGGCTGCGTACATACCGCTCCTGGACACGGTGTAGAGGACTTTGAAGTTTGTGTTAATCATTATCCGGAAATTCCAATTGTTGTACCGGTAGACAACGTAGGCAAGCTGACAGCAGATGCCGGCGAGTTTGCAGGCTTAACAACAGATGATGCCAACAAAGCAATTGCAAAGAAACTGGAAGCAACCGGCAATATGTTTGCGGTTCAGAAGATTGTCCATCAATACCCACATTGCTGGAGATGTAAAAAACCTATCATCTACCGCGCTACCGAACAGTGGTTCTGCTCTGTAGATGACTTTAAGGAAGAAGCTGTAAAGGCAATCGAAGGCATCAAATGGATTCCTTCCTGGGGCGAAGGACGCATCAAAAATATGGTATCCGATCGTTCTGACTGGTGTATTTCCCGTCAAAGATTGTGGGGCGTTCCAATTCCGATCTTCTATTGTGAAGAATGTGGTGAATTCCATATTGATGACGCTTCTGTTAAAGCTGTTTCCGATCTGTTCCGCAAGGAAGGCTCCGATGCGTGGTGGACACATGAGGCAAGCGAAATTCTTCCGGCAGGCACAAAATGTAAAAAGTGCGGCTGTGAAAAATTCAGAAAAGAAACCGATATTATGGATGTTTGGTTCGATTCCGGTTCTTCCCATGCAGCAGTTTTAATGGAAAGACCAAATCTGAAGTGGCCTGCTGACCTGTACCTTGAAGGTGCTGACCAGTACAGAGGCTGGTTCCAGTCATCTTTGCTTACCTCTGTTGCTTGGAAGGGCGTTGCTCCATATAAAGCAGTTTGTACCCATGGATGGGTTGTTGATGCACAAGGCAAAACAATGCACAAATCTTTGGGCAACGGCATTGCTCCGGAAGAAATTACCGAAAAATTCGGTGCGGATATTTTGCGTCTGTGGGTAGCTTCTTCTGACTACCATGCAGATATCCGTGTTTCTAACGATATTCTCAAACAGCTTTCTGAGGTTTACAGAAAGATTAGAAATACAGCACGTTATATTTTGGGTAATATCAATGACTTTAACCCTGATACCGATTCTGTTGCAGATGATCAACTGTATGAGATTGACCGTTGGGCGTTGGCAAGAATGGACGAAGTGGTAAAAGAATGCAATAAGGCATACAACGAGTTTGAATTCCACCTTGTTTACTATGCAATCCGCAATTTCTGCACCATCGACCTGTCTAACTTCTATCTGGATATCATCAAGGATAGACTGTATGTAGAGAAAACAGATTCTGTTTCCAGACGTGCAGCTCAAACAGCAATCTATCGCATCCTGAGAGATATGACTCTGGTATTTGCTCCTATCCTTGCATTCACTTGTGAAGAAATCTGGAAAAATTTGCCAGAAGCTAAAGGTTACAACGCAGAAGCGTGTGTATTGAATGAAATGCCTCAGGGCGATACAAACCATGAGTCTGCTGAGTTTATGGAAAAATGGGATAGAATCCGCACAATCCGTGATGATGTTAATAAAGCTTTAGAAAATGCAAGAAACCAGAAAACCATCGGTAAATCTCTGGAAGCAATGTTGACTTTAAAAGCAGATGGCGAACTTTATGATTTCCTTAAAGCAAATGAGGAGATTTTAGAGCCGGTATTTATCGTCAGCAAGGTTGAACTGGAAAAAGGACCAGCTTGTGCAAACGGAGAAGTGGAAGGTCTGGAAGTAGTTGTTTCCAAAGCACAGGGCGAAAAGTGTGAGCGTTGCTGGATTTACAGCGATACTGTTGGACAGGATGAAAAACATCCTACCCTCTGCAAACGTTGTGCAGCAATTATCGGCTAATGTTTATACACAGCGGTGCAGGAATTTCCTGCACCGCTTTTTCTTTGAAAATCGGTTGGAAAAGCACTGATCTGCTTTGGAGCAGAAGGAGGAAGAATGATGTTAAACTATATCTGGTTAGGGATAGCAGTACTTTTAGTAGGATTAGACCAGCTGATAAAATTTTGGGCAGAAAGCTCTCTTGCATCAGTGGGCACTATCCCGTTGATACAAGATGTTTTTCACCTGACTTATGTGCAAAATTTTGGCGCAGCCTTTAGCACTATGCAGAATCAGCGGGTGTTTTTGGTAGGCCTTACCTCAGTGCTGCTGGTTGTTATTTTGGTGCTGTTAATCAGTAAAAAACTGCGTTCACCGTGGATGGTTGCAAGCTGGAGCCTGATTTTGTCGGGAGGAGCGGGCAATTTGATTGACAGAATTTTCCGCTCAGGCGGATATGTGGTTGATATGTTTGATTTTCGTCTTATCAATTTTCCGGTTTTTAACTTTGCAGATATTTGTGTCTGCTGTGGAACAGGGCTTTTGCTGCTCTATGTTTTGTTTTTTGAACGCAGAGAACATGAAAGGTTTGAAATCCGTCAGGAGGTCAAGCGTCATGAGTAATTGCTTTCATTTGACAGTAGAGGCAGAGTATGCAGGAGTGCGTGCAGACAAATTTTTACAGGAACACCTTGAAGGAATCAGCCGCAGCCAAGCACAAAAGCTAATGACACAAGGATTTGTCACTGTCGAAGGAAAACTGCTTAGTAAAAATGATAAGCTAAAAAAAGGAACGATTGTAAATATAGAATATCCACAACTATCCTTGGATTTAGAAGATGATGGGGAGATAAACTGGGAAGAAGTTTTAAACCCTCCCCAGGAGCCGCAGCCACAGAATATACCTTTAGAAATTGTGTATGAGGATGACTATCTGTTGGTTGTCAACAAACCAAAGCATATGGTCGTTCATCCGGGAGCAGGTAACTATCAGGATACATTGGTAAATGGTTTATTGTATCACTGCAAGGGAAAGCTTGCAGCTTGTAATGGTATTGAGCGTCAGGGAATTGTTCATCGTATTGATAAGGATACCAGCGGTTTGCTGGTGTGTGCTAAAGACGATGAAACCTATTTTGGGCTCAGCCATCAAATCCAAGAGCACACAGTAGACCGTTTTTATGAAGCGGTTGTTTATGGAAATGTTAAGCAGGAAGAAGGAGTAGTTAATCTTCCAATTGGCAGAAGCAGCAAAGACCGAAAAAGAATGGCAGTACGTTTGGATTGCAGACAAGCAGACGGAAGCCTCGTTGGTGCAAAAGAAGCAATTACTCATTATCAAGTGATTCGCCGTTATGACGGATTTACCCATCTTCGATGTCGATTAGAAACGGGGAGAACCCATCAGATTCGAGTTCACCTATCTTATTTAGGATACCCTGTTGCAGGAGATGAGGTATATGGACCTAAAAAACCAATCAAACGTTTGGAAGGACAATGCCTTCATGCCAGGGCTTTAGGATTTACCCACCCAATTACCGGTGAAAGATTATATTTTGAATCGACACTGCCGGAATATTTTACCTCTTTTTTGAAAACGCTCAAACCAAAGGAGGAAGATGACAGTGCAGAATAAAAAAGTTTTTGAAGATTTGCTGTTGGTATCGGATATTGACGGTACATTAACAAAATTAACGAAGATTCCACAGAAAAATATTGATGCTATAAAGAAATTTATTGCTCAAGGGGGAACTTTTACCCTTTGTACAGGACGACCGAAATGTACTTTAAAAGAAATTTTGCCGCAGCTGCCAATTACAGCCCCCATTATCACTATCAATGGAGGATATGTCTATTCTCCTCAAAATAATGATGTTTTGTTTGAAGCTCGACTGCCAGAAAACGTAAAAGAATTTGTGTTTGATTTGCTTGAACGCTTTGAACGAATTGGAGCAATGCTTGTTGAGCCGGATAATTATTGGGTTATTCGCTGGGGAGATGAATCCATTGAAGGAGTAGCAGAGCGCCGAGATATGTATTTGAGAGAAGGATGCTGCCAAAACTATACTGAAGGCAATGGTCCAAACAGCTGGCATAAGGTCGTACTGATTGTTCCTCCAAAGCAGATTCAAGACGTGAGGGAATATATTGAAAAAACAAAACCGCAAGGCTTTTATCCGGTGCAAAGTGATGAATTTTATTTAGAACTGGTTGCGGATGGTGTTGATAAGGGAAAAGCAATGGAGCTGGTTCGCAGCTATCTAAATCTTTCTAAAACAGCAGCAATCGGGGATAGAGAAAACGATAAAGCGATGCTTGTGCGGGCTGATTTTTCGGCAATTCCTAAAAATGGGGATAGAAATCTTCAAAAAGAGGTTGATTTTATTGTCGATTCATGCGACAATGGAGCTGTAGCTGATTTTATTAATCATTTGGAACGATTTTATAATCGATAAAATTGTAGGAGAATACAGAGCAATTGAAAGGAATGATTCCATAACATGAACAGCAACTCTAAAAAAGAGCTGTCTATCACAGCGTGTAAGGTACGTATGGGTATCATCGAAGGTACTCACTGTGCAAAATCCGGTCATCCGGGAGGTTCTCTTTCCGCAGCGGATATTTTGACCTATCTCTATTTTGCAGAGATGAATGTAGATCCTAAAAATCCAAACAAAGCAGACAGGGATCGCTTTGTTCTTTCTAAGGGACACATTGCCCCAGGACTGTATGCTACCTTAGCACACAGAGGCTTTTTCCCGGTAGAAGAGTTAAAAACTCTGCGTAAAATTGGTTCTCGCCTTCAGGGACACCCTGATATGAAAAAAATCCCGGGTGTTGATATGTCTTCCGGTTCTTTGGGACAAGGCATCTCGGCAGCTTGCGGTATGGCAAAAGCTGCAAAGCTGACCGGTGCAGATTATCGTGTATATGCTGTTCTGGGTGATGGAGAAATTCAGGAAGGTCAGGTTTGGGAAGCATCTATGTTTGCTGCTCATTATAACTTAGATAACCTGTGTATTTTGGTAGACAACAACGGTCTGCAAATTGACGGAAGCATTGATGAAGTTATGTCACCATATCCAATCGATGAAAAATTTAAAGCCTTTGGTTTCCATGTTATCAACATTGACGGTCATGATTTTGACCAGATAGAAGCAGCTTATCAAGAAGCACGCACAGTGAAAGGAAAACCAACCGCAATCATCGCAAAAACTGTTAAGGGCAAAGGTGTTTCTTTCATGGAAAACAAAGCCTCTTGGCATGGAACTGCACCAAACGACGAGCAGTATGAAATTGCGATGAATGAGCTTTGCGAGCAGCTGAAGGCTCTGGAAGCTTAATCGAGTGGAAAGGAAAGGTATCGACAATGGCAGAGATCAAAAAGATTGCAACCCGTGAAAGCTATGGAGCAACATTGGCGGAGCTTGCATCAGAATATCCTAATCTGGTAGTGCTTGACGCTGACTTGGCAGGTGCAACCAAAACTGCAAATTTTAAAAAAGTGTGCAGTGAAAGATTTATCGACTGTGGTATTGCAGAAGGCAATATGATGGGTGTTGCGGCAGGTCTGGCAGCAGCAGGTATGATTCCGTTTGCAAGCTCTTTTGCAATGTTTGCAGCTGGCAGAGCTTTTGAACAGGTAAGAAACTCGATTGGTTATCCTCATCTGAATGTAAAGATTGGTGCTACTCATGCAGGTATTTCCGTTGGCGAAGATGGTGCAACCCATCAGTGCTGTGAAGACATTGCCTTGATGAGAACCATTCCGGGCATGGTAGTAATCAATCCAGCCGATGATGTTGAAGCAAGAGCAGCTATCCGTGCCGCAGTTGAGTATGTTGGCCCTGTTTATCTGCGTTTTGGAAGAATGGCAGTTCCTGTATTCAACGATGCAGAATCCTATAAATTCGAGCTGGGCAAAGGTATCGTCCTGCGTGAAGGAAAGGATGTTACTGTAGTCGCAACCGGTTTGATGGTAGCAGAAGCAATCGAAGCCGGCAAAATGCTGGAAGAAAAAGGCATTGATGCAAGAATTATCAATATCCATACCATTAAACCACTTGACGAAGAACTGATTCAGAAAGCAGCACAGGAAACCGGAAAGATTGTTACTATCGAAGAACATTCTGTTATCGGTGGTCTGGGCGATGCAGTTTGTTCTGCGGTTTGCTCCGGTGGACAGATGTGTAAAGTTGTTAAGATGGGTGTTCATGATGAATTTGGACATTCCGGTCCCGGCGGTGATTTGATTACTGAATTTGGACTGCGTGCAGCAAACATTGTAGACGAAGTTTGCAAGCTGTGCAAATAAAAAAACAGCCTCTAAAAAGAATAGCGATTGACCACATACAGACAAAGACCCGAACAATTTTTGTTCGGGTCTTTGTCTGTATCAAATGGCAATGCTATATTTTTATGATAAACTTTAAAAGATTCCAATTTTATTTTAGTTTGTAATAAACAAGTATGTGCAGATAATTATTGACAAGAAAATTAGAATAGTGACAATATAGAACATGGGTTTTTATGAAAAGAGAGTGGTATTG
>JAHHTY010000108.1 GCA_020024325.1 Negativibacillus sp. | reverse complement strand
AGTCATCTCTTCCCCACCGTCCTCCGACACTGTGTTTTCGTTTGAAAGATTGGTGGCTTTCCCCGATAAAATTGACTCTGCTGCACAACCCACCTTGCAATCGGCAGAAGAAGGAGGATTTCATCAGATTTCTTGGCTTAGTCTTTTGTGGGAAGCGGGCGTTGTTCTAATGGCAGCATTCTTCATAGTTAGCTATTTACACTCTATCCGAGAGTTTAAGATGTCGCTTCCCATTGATGACCATGATATTCAGCAGTGGGCTTGCGGACTTCCTCTGCGTCGAACAGTTCAGGTTCGGCAACATGACCGCATCACAACACCACTGACCTATGGCATTCTGCATCCTGTCATTTTGCTTCCAAAACAGGCTTTACAGCAAGATTCTGTAAAGCTGCGTTATATTTTGACCCACGAGTACACCCACATCCGCCGATTGGATAATCTGACAAAAATATTTTTGGCAGCTGCGCTTTGTCTGCATTGGTTTAATCCGCTGGTTTGGGTTATGTACCTCATTGCCAACCGAGATTTGGAGCTTGCCTGTGATGAGGATGTTTTGCATTCTCTCGGTGCGGAAAATCGTGCCTCCTATGCGTACACCCTCATTGACCTAGAAGAACGGAAAGGAAATCTTTCCTCTTTGTACAGCAACTTCAGTAAAAATGCAATTGAAGAAAGGATTGTATCAATTATGAAAATGAAAAAGGCATCATTTATCAGTATCCTTGCTGCGCTGCTCATTCTCAGCACCATCACTACCGCCTTTGCAACTTCTCCGGAAGTTCAGGCAAAGCCGATCATGAAAAACATCGACGAGGTTTATATGGAAATGGATCTTTCCGAGTTTGAAATATACAAACCTTATGGCATGACCTATAAAAAGAAAGAGGGTATGTTTTACTATAAAGGAAAACCTGTTCGCTTTTTCTATGATTCCGGCAACGGCATCAGTTTTACTAATTTCTTTGGCGGAGAAGTTGATGTGGAAGCTACCAGAGACAGCAAAAATAAGCTCACCGGTCTGCACTACTCTTCTAAAGAAGCATCCAAACGCCGAACCAAAGAATTCCAAAATACATCTTTCGCTACATCATCCAGTATACAAATAAATGATATTAACAGCACCGAAAACACAATAAAGCCCGGAACAGATGTTGTGATTTTGGAGGAAGCGAAAAATATACCCAGTTTTGAAACAAAGTATTCCATGACATCTGTAATTTCAAAGGGAACTGCCACCGAGGTGCTTTATGAAAACACATCTACAAAGAATCTTCTCAAAAATTACATCAAATCCGGTGTGAGCTATGATAAGAAAAATGACTGTTGGCGCTACAATGGCAAAAGAATTAAAACCTTCATCGATAATAGCGATGATCATGGAATTTACTATCAGGACGAGGACGGAGAGGTGCTTCTTCGTGCTTCCTATTATATCGAAAAGGGCGGTAAAAAGAAGCTCAATAAACTTGTCTTAATGGACGAAGCGCCAAAGGACAAATTTCTTTCAGAAATGACCCGTTAAGATACAACCATTTTATACAAAGTGAATCTCATTGCCTCACCGTTTTAGAGCCACAAGTACCTAAAGCCACAAGCTCCCAGGTGCTTGTGGCTCTTTTAAAACACGGGGATATTGATGCTATTCAGGTAAGGTTTTTATTCATTCTATTATGACAGAACTTTCGTCCGAATTTTTCTAAAAAAGGTTTTCTCAATCTGTGTGTAATAACATTCTCTGCAACAAACAGAGGAAATCGGTGGTTAGAATCCTCATCAGCTGCGTTTACCCGTTCAATAACTCATCTCTGCATCGGTTTAAAAGTTTCCTGTGGTTGACAAAAAACGAACATTAAATAGCTTATCCGCTAAGCTCTGTTTTTTCTGCCCTGTTGAATCTGTTGTCGG
>JAHHTY010000107.1 GCA_020024325.1 Negativibacillus sp. | reverse complement strand
AAGTATTTGTTCTCGTTTTATTTTATAAACGAGCCATTTAACTGTATCACCTATAGAAAAAGCTGTACCACAGCATTCCATCTGCCAACTCTCGTAGAATACAGTATATTTCATTTTCAATCTCTCCCAACTACCTCCGGTTTGTTGTTTATTTATAAAATTATATCACAAGATTATGAATAAATCTATCCCACATCAGACCATTACAGACACCATTTTCTCTGCTCCAGCCTTTGACGGCGTTCCTTGCCTCGTCCCACACCCTCATGAACGATGACTTTCTCTACAAATTCATTGAGCATAGCCGTTGTCAGCTCCGAAAAATCCGTGTACCGCTTCACCAAGGGCATGACAATAAAGCGCAGTTTTCCTTTTAACCGTGCCGCCGTTTGTCTTTTGAGTGATAAAACGCATTCTCAGGTTTTTGCTGACTTCCGACGGCTCACGGCGAAAAAAGCGCTTGCTTCCGACAGAAACTCGTTTTCCTTTTTTAAACGGGCAATCTCCTTTGCCTGCTCTCTGTTCTGCAATCTGAGCTTTTGTACTTCCTCCGTGAAACTCATTGCGGTATCCGGCGTATGGCTTCCCGGTCCAAGATCCAGCCTGGCGTCCTTCGCGCGTTTATTCAAGCCATAAAGCGTATATATATTGATGCCAAGCTCTTTTGCAGCTTTACTGAAACCGATCTCCCTTCCAAGCTTCACAGCCTGAACTTTAAATTCCTCGTCATAAACTTTTTTCTGTGCCATTTTACGACCTCCATTCCACTTCTTTTTTATAAATCCGTGAAGCAGAAGTGTCAAGAAATATGATACAACAGCAAATAATATTGACAATATCATTATATATCCGAATAATGCTACTCATGGGAATGGTAGAGTTTTGAACGGTAGGTACTGGATATTGTTGTTGAGGATAGTATGTATTCGGAAATTTGGTTAGCACATTTGTTTGTATTGACATATATACTTATATATTGAACAGTATGTTGAGTGTTGTGCATTGGGAAAGAGAAACTCATTTTAGGTTTTCTCTTTCCCATTTTTATTGTTTAAAATGAGAATTGGTTTTATTTTATTAATTTTCGATATTCTCTCGGAAGTAACCCAGTTATACGGTGAAATTGTTTTGCAAAGCTCTCTGGACGTTCATACCCTACTGCTTGTGCTATTTCAGCAATGCTTAATTCTGTAACAATCAGCAGGTGCTGTGCCTGGTCAATTCTTTTGCGAATAATATAGTCTGTTATATTACAGCCAAAATACTCTTTGAATTTGGTCTTGAGTTTTGTGTTCCCCATATAAGCGATTTTGCAAAGCTGATCTACAGAAATGGAAAATTCAAAATGATGGTCAATATAATCTGCGACAGCTTGTAAGTTTTCCTCATCTTTCTTAGTAATGGGAATTTTCTGGCTTTGTTTTTGATTTTGCTGTGCTCGTTCAAGTATTAAGGCAAGTGTTTCTAAAACTTTGCCTTCATAAAAGAGTTTCGCGGATGCACCATTACCAGAATACGACTGAATCTGTTTCAGCAGCGCAACCAGCTGAGGAAAATCCACACCGAGGCTCAACCCCTTGAACGCGTTACGTGGATCGATGTATTCTCCGCCTAATTTTTCTTTTAAGTAGTTGTTATAAAAATCCGGCATGATACTAATACTTATCGAACGAATAGGAATATTTTTGTGATATACCGCTTGAAACGTCTTTCCGTTTCCACCAACATACACTCTTAAGCTGTTTGGTGATAACTGGCGATACGGATGAAATTCCTCTCCAGATACCGAAAAGAAATACTGGACAGATATAAAATCGGGTTCTGGAGATTCCAAAAAGAACTCATCATAGAAAAAGAAATCCTGCTTCTCTATCACAAACATATCCTCATAAAAATAATACCAAAAGTAGCCTTCACCTCTGTCTGATGAAAGCGCATAACAATATTGATTTTCCTCAATTATAGAGCGTTCATGGTCTAAAATGAAGCCACCATCAGGTAACATTTGCTCATAAAGTTTTTTAACATCATTCAATGCAATCACCTCGAAAAAATACGCTGATTCGTCGAAAAAATACGGCTTAAAGTCTTTAATATGTGAAATCTATTGTTCATTTCCAATGCTAAATATATAATAAAAATCGGTTAGCAATATCTAACTCATTATATCACAATTATGTGCTTTGTACAATAAAACTGGAAAGGAGGACCAAACAAGATGTCTTTTAAAGCATCTAAACCAGATGCACGGATTTTGATTTTACAAATTGTTATCGCTAGTATTTTAGAATTTTATTTTCACAGCA
>JAHHTY010000106.1 GCA_020024325.1 Negativibacillus sp. | reverse complement strand
CTCCTGTCAGTTTTAAAAACGCACAAAAAAAGCAACAGGGCAAATTGCCCTGTTGCTTTTTGGGTAAAACCTAAAAATTTCAGAAAACAAAACTTTTTAAAAATTAGAAATTGATATCCTGTCCGTAGTATGCAGCAAGATAAAGTTCTTTCATTTCTTCAACAGAAACTTCTCTTGGGTTTGTGCTGGTACATGGGTCAGCTACTGCTGTTTTTGCCATGTCATCTACTTTGGATTTGAAATCAGCCTCATCAGTACCGAACTCTTTCAGAGATGGCTGCATATTCATTGCTGCTCTCATATCTTTGATCATCTGAACCAGAGAATCAACCAGTTCTTTTTCTGTGTTTCCTGCAAGACCTACACGTTTTGCAATCTCTGCATATTTTTCACCAGCTGTTTTAGAGTTAAATAAAACAGTGTTTGGCAGGAAAATTGCGTTTGCCAGACCGTGTGGGATATTGAGGATAGCACCGGATTTGTGAGCCATAGAATGAGCAATACCCAGAATTGCGTTGGAGAATGCCATACCTGCAAGGTTCTGTGCAATGTGCATGTTCTTTCTTGCTTCCATATTGCCGTTGTAGGATTCTACAAGGTATTTAGCAATCATTTCGATAGAACGCATTGCAAGTGCATCTGTGATTGGGTTTGCTACAGTAGATACATAAGCTTCCAATGCATGAGTCAGTGCATCCATACCGGTGTTTGCTACCAGATGTTTTGGCATAGACTCTACCAGTGTTGTATCAAGGATTGCAACGTCTGGTGTGATGTTGTAGTCAGCAATTGGGAATTTGATTCCGTTTTCGTTATCGGTGATAACGGAGAAGGAAGTTACTTCGGTAGCTGTACCACTTGTTGTAGCAATTGCAATGAAGCGAGCTTTTGTTCTCAGCTCTGGAAGGTTGAATGGTTTTGCTGCTTCTTCAAAAGTAAAGTTTGGATGTTCGTAGAAAATCCACATTGCTTTTGCAGCATCAATTGGAGAACCACCACCGATACCGATGATAAGGTCTGGCTGATATTCAGTCATCTGACGAACGCCTTCTTTAACAGTTGCAACAGAAGGGTCATGCTCTACACCGGAGAAAGTCATAGATTCAATGTTAGCTTTCTTCAGGTGTTCCTGAATTTTGCCGATTACACCATCAGATTCCAGTCTTTTGGAACCGTAAATAATAAATGCTTTTTTACCTTTTACAGATTCAAGGTATTCAATTGCGTTGTCACCAAAGTATAAGTCTCTTGGAATAGTAAATCTCTGCATTTTATTGCCTCCTAGTAAATAATGGATTTGACAGCGTTTAATCGCTTGTCTCTTGACAAAACATATCTTAATCCATCCGGGTTGAGAAGTAAAGAAGGCACTTTTTAGGAGGCAGCATACCTTTTGGTAGGAATTCTTATTTTAAGCCGTTCGTGTCGTTATATTTTTTTACATAATTTTTTCCCCATCTGTCCATGGCATCCATAATCGGTATTAAATCCTGCCCGATTTGGGTCAGTTGATATTCAACCATAGGTGGTACAGTGGGATAAACTTTTCGAGAAACAATCTCATACTTTTCCAGTTCTCTAAGCTGTTGTGTCAGCATTTTCTGTGTAATAGACGGAATCAATCTTCTAAACTCATTGTATCGAATAATTTCATGCAGATGTAAGTTCCATATAATAAGTGCTTTCCATTTGCCTCTTAATATTTCTAATGTTAACTCAATTTCACACTGATAATTGGAACAACTCACCTTATGCTCTCGTGAATCCGGCATTTTTTCACCCCCTATATATTTCTCTCTATAATAATTATACCTATACCAAAACCAAAAATCAACGTTTAACGCACCAAAATGTGCCTACTATTCATAGGAAGAATTCAATGATATAATCATTTCAGAATAAAATAATTTTCTTAAAGGGAGGTCTTTCATGAAAAAAACCGTTTATTTTTCTTTTGCTTATCTACTTTTTGGCTTAGTTGTAGGCTTGTTTTATCACGAAGCTGCTTTTTATATGCAGGCTTTGGACAGATACTCAATGTTAAAACTGGTACATAGCCATTCAATTGTTTTGGGAACTATTTTTCTGCTGTTGGTTACCTTGCTGATAAAGGTTTTCGATTTGGAAAAGTATAAAACACTGCGTTTCTTTTTGTTCTCATACAATATAGGTCTTGTGATTACTTTGGGATTTATGACTGTGCGAGGAATTGTACAGCTTTTCTCAATTCCTATCAATAATGCTGTCAACCATATGATTGGCGGATTTGCCGGAATTGGTCACATCATATTAAGTGTTGGATTTTATTTCTTGTTCCGCACCCTTTTATCCGCCATTAAAGAATCATAGAAATTAGGAGAAAACATTT
>JAHHTY010000105.1 GCA_020024325.1 Negativibacillus sp. | reverse complement strand
CCCACTTGTTTTTCAGTATATCATACTGTCTAACAAATGGGGTGCACTTCATTTTCACATACCTGTTTTTTATTTACTTACAAAGAAAAATGATGGATTGCTTTTTTTAACGCATCATCAAAATAAATGAAATCGTGTTGAGCTTTCCATTCTTCAAAAGTATACGGAACTTTTATCCGGTCTAATTCCTTGCAAAAACGAAGATGGTCATTGTAAAAATAATCCTGTGTTCCACAGGTCAAATAGATCTTTGGAATCAAACCATTTTCTTTTGCTTGTTTTGCCAAAGATAAAATATCATTTTGCGGTTGCCAGCAATAGTCTTCCCCGAACATTGCCTGAAAATCTGTAACAAGCTGCCTACCAAAGCGAACAACAAACTCTTCTTTCATTCCACTTTCACGCAGTTGGTGCAAATCTTCTTTTAAAAACAAACATCCGGAAGAAAAGGCCGCACACATCCCATATTGTTTGGGCTTTGTAAGGGCGCATTTTAATGCCCCATATCCACCCATAGAACCGCCTATAACGGCAGTGTGTTCTCGGTCGGAAGAAATGTGAAAAACGCTCTTACAAATAGCCGGAAGCTCCTCTGTGATATAAGTGAAATATGAAAAGCCATACTTCATATCAGTATAAAAGCTTCTGCCAACTTCGGGCATGATATAAATTGATTTTCTGCCCATAGCATAGACTGGCAGCATGGAGTAATCCAACCATGTTTTATGGTTTCCACACAAACCATGCAGCAAGTATACTACCTGATATTCTTCCCCTTTTTGCAATT
Organism: Negativibacillus sp.; assembly: GCA_020024325.1. Classification (GTDB taxonomy): domain Bacteria; phylum Bacillota; class Clostridia; order Oscillospirales; family Ruminococcaceae; genus Negativibacillus. Next base: position 1,761 of record JAHHTY010000105.1, on the reverse strand, counting down.
TATTGGGTGTTACAATGGTAAGACCTGTATCCATATTCAAAACTTCTGAATATACAGTTCCGCTTAATCTCATTTTATATTCTCCTTTACTGGAATAGTCATTTACTTCTTTTTTCGACCATTCCAGACACTACAATACATCGCCTCATGCAAGCCACCTCTTTATAATTCGGTTAATTTTTTTATAAAGACATTTCCATAAAACCCTTTTAAATGTTCTTATGGTTGAAGAATCTTTTTTAAACTTCCCGTTTCTTCTTTTTTTTAAGGTACTCTGTTGCCTGTGGAGTTTTTAAATAGATGTCATACTGTTTATAGAGCCAGCTTTCAATTTGCTTCATACTTTCCGGCAGCATTTCAAATTCCTGCTGTGCAACCAATTCACTGTGTTCTAAATTCATTTCTCCATACCAGACCAAAACTGTGAGCTTTTCTTTCGGAATCATCTTGTAGTTCATTCCGTTTCGGCTGCCTGTCAATTTGTTTTTACTTTCAAAATAGGTAATGGTTGGGATATAAAAATCTTTTACCGAATACTCCATAGTTTATTTTCCCCCAAACAACTTTGCAAGCGGGCTGACTGCTTTACCCAGATTATCTACTGCTTTATTTAAAGCATCAATATCAATCTTTTCAATGATTTCCACAGTTTTTTTGAGCTGCTCAACACTTTCTTGTAGAGCTGTTTCTCCTTCTTTTGCCAAAGCATCTATCTGTTCCATGAGATGTTTCGGGTTTCCTTCCTGAATCTGTACAATAAGCCCTTGTGCTTGCTTCATGGTATCTTCTGCCTGTGCAATTGTATCGTTACCTTTTGAAACAACGGTCAAAACTTTGGGTACAAGCAGAACCGCTACTGTAATAACGACCGCCAATACACCTGCTGCACAACCTACTGCAATCTTCATCAGCTTTTCCACTAAAAGGTTATGCTCTTGCTGACGCTTGGTAAACTCCAAAAATTCTTTTGCTTCATCAGTTCCAGGTTCCACTGCTTCCTCCATGTCTTTAATTTCGGCTAATTTCCCCACAATCATTTCCCCTTCCTACTTTAAAAAGCTGTCCCAATCACAATTATCGGCTAAAGTCTTTGCTATTTTTTCCAGAGCTACTTGTTCTGCCTCTCCATATCGATCAAAACTGTAACTGTCTAAATCAAGAACTCCAATTACCTCTTCCCCTTTAAAAATTGGTACAACAATTTCGGAATTGGAGCCACCATCACAGGCAATATGTCCCGGGAATTTATGAACATCTGCAACAAGCTGCGTTTTCTTTTCCGAAACTGCTGTGCCGCAAACACCTTTTCCAACTTGAATTCTTCTGCAAGCAGGTTTTCCCTGAAATGGACCTAAAACAAGCTCACCATTTTTCATCAGATAAAATCCTGCCCAACTAACGTCTTTCCACAGTTCAAAAATAGCTGCACTGGCATTTGCCATGTTTGTAACGCAATCTCTTTCTCCTGCTATCAAAGCTCGAACGCGCATAACTGCCCATTGGCAGATTCCCTCACGAGTGTTTATATCTAATTTCTTTTCTGTCATTATTATAACTTCCTTTCCCGATTCTGGTTTTTCTTTCCTACATTCTAATCTACCAATTTGATTTTGTCAAACCCCAAAAGATTACAAAAAATAAAAAAGAGAATGAATATTATAATCAATACCACTCTCTTTTCATAAAAACCCATGTTCTATATTGTCACTATTCTAATATTCTTTTCAAAAATTATCTGCACATACTTTTTTATTACAAACT
>JAHHTY010000104.1 GCA_020024325.1 Negativibacillus sp. | reverse complement strand
TGGAAAGGTCAGAAAAACGGGTAGATTTTCTGCCCGCTCTTGACATGCGATTTTAAAACTGTTATATATAAAGCAAATATAAAGCAAATATAAAGCAAAGGCGAAAAGCAAATTTTACTTAAGCCTTTCGCCTATGATTATCATAGAAGATCTTATTTTCAGACTTTTCTTCATAGTCTCTCAAAAAGCAATTACCATATTAACACCACTCTCAAACAACAATTAGAAACTGTTTATAAGCTACACTTCTAACATGACATCAAAATCCTCTGCATTGCATAACATAAACAAAAACACTTATTACAAACATTATAACTCAGAACTAACAGATTGCACCAAATAAAATCAGCAGATTAGCAAGCTTATTTTTCAAATTTGTGTTGATTACAACAAATATGTTGGTACATATAAAATCACCTATGTTCTTTACCATGATTATATCATTAACATCTGTATTAGTCAGGTATACTGCCTGATCAGAACTCTCCAATTATCACGTATGTTTACGAAAAAATCTGTCCACAATTATCCTCGCAAAAAAACGGCGAATGTGCAAACCATTTACAACAAGAATCCAATCAAAAATATCCTAGTATTGCCTAAATAGTGTATACACGAGTGGTGTGATAGGAACATGAAGAGAGAAAGACGTGTTCCTATGAGCAACGAACAGCAACGGCATAACATAAGTGACAAGGTATGGAATCTGTTGGAGCCGCACCTACCAGGACAACGAGGTCAGTGGGGAGGAATCGCACAGGATAACCGGCGGTTTATCAATGGCGTGTTTTAGATTTTGCGAACGGGAGCACCGTGGCGGGATTTGTCGCCATACTATGGGAAATGGGGTACGGTATACCAGCGTTTTCGCAGATGGCGAGATAAAGGTATTGGGGAAAAGCTGCTGGAAATTCTTGTAGATGAACCGGATTTTGAATGGCTGATGATCGATGCAAGCCATTGCAAGGTGCATCCACATGCTTGTGGAACAAAAGGCGGCAATCAGGATATGAGCCGCACAAAAGGGGGCTCAATACCAAGATTCACCTTGCCGTGGATGCAAATGGTATGCCGGTTAGAGTACTTATCACAGAGGGCACCTGAGCTGATTGCAAGGAAGCTATTCACCTGATTGAAGGAATATCGGCAGAAAGTCTGTTGGCTGACCAGGGATATGATACCAATCAGATCCTTGCCTAAGCCACTGGCACAGGAATGAAGGTTGTCATTCCCTCCAAACGAAATCGTAAAGAACAGCGGGATTACGACCGTTATCTGTATCGACTGCGGCATTTGGTGGAGAATGCTTTTTTACACCTGAAGCGTTGGCGGGGAATTACTACACGTTATGCCAAAAATACAGTATCATTTCTGGCAGCGGTGCATATTCGTTGCATTGCTATTTGTGTGCTGTTTTGGCTTAATCTTGTGTAGACACTATTTAAATAAAAGTGAGTTTCTATTTTTTCCAAAAAGGAAATATAAAGAGGAAATCGGCTTTTTCTCTCATCATCCATCCATTCTGTAGGGCAGTATACACGAAAACGGGCAGAAAAAATACTGACAGAGCTTGAAGAAGAGAAGGAATTCCATTTTTTTCGTTTCATTGCTTCACTGTGATCCTTAATTCAGTGAATGTCTTTGAGATATTCACAGTAGGCAAGCTGTTTTGGAAAAGTGTCGTAGCAGATTACACATGATTCAGATGACATAACAATTTCATTCGGATTTTGTTTATTGCGAGTAAATGCAAATCCTTTATGAATGGAAATTTCATCAGGCAAAAGATACTATAAAAAAGAGGATGTCAGAGCATTTGCAAAATGAGATTTTTTTATTTTTTCTATACATTTTATCATGTTTTCTGTCATATCTCCAATCTCAAAATGGAGTAATTCCTGATCTTTCAGGGTTTAAAACTGATTTATTTCGCTATAATAATCGAGTTTAAATATATATTGTACTAAAAACTCCCCATCATTGACTCCCATTTCCTGCAGATATAGCTTATAGCATGGAGGCAGCTTTTTCCCAAAATCCCGCTCCACCATCTGTTCCAGTTTTTGAATATTCTCCTCTGATGATGGTTTTATCTGCTGTACCAATTCTGGGTCGAAAAGAGAGATACAGTGTTTAAGGTTATGAAACAGTTCCTCGTTGGAATCTGGAAAATCAATAAATACAGACCGAAAACGATATTTTAAGGCTCTTATCATCTTTTGATCGTTCATAATAGAACCTCACTTGCTATTTGCGTTTGTCTGCATTTTACCATGTAAACATGAAATTTTCAATCATGCAGAGCACGATGCTCTTCACGCTGAAACCCCACCATTTTATCTTATCATAAAGAATCCTAATTCAAATTTTGCCGCTATACAGGCAGTCTCCCATCTGCAATATGATAAAACATATGGAATGGTAGAGTGGCTGTCGGAAAGGGAGAATTTTATATTAAGACAGACCATCGAAACAAACCCCATTACAGCCCTTTACGCAAGATTAAGTAAAGACGATGACTAGACTGGAGATAGCAATTCTGTTGTGCGTTTAAGATATCACGGGCCAGGATTTATGACTTGTGTGCCAGAATGTATCTGTGGGCAGGAAAGGCGGCGATGTGCCATGGCATTATGATTCTTTCAAAAGGCGGCATAGGGTATCTACGCCTGCTGGGATATCCTCGTAGAGAATACCACTGAAGCTAAGCCGAAGGGACTGGTTTTCTGTCCAGTCCAGCTTTATGCCTGCCTGTGTCAGTTGTTCTTGGGTTTCTATTTTCAAAGGGTGGTGGAGGGGGACGGTAACGGAAAAGGAGGTTTCCCATAAGGAAATAGAGTCCAAAGGGAAGTGCTGTGCCAAGGCGGTGA
>JAHHTY010000103.1 GCA_020024325.1 Negativibacillus sp. | reverse complement strand
ACTCTCAGCTAGTTGACGGGGTGACAATCAGACGAAACGGCGGCGAAAATCTGGAGGGTGTATTCTGGGGGGCGTTGGTGAAAGTTCCTCTTTCTCTTTTGCCTTTTAGCAATCACTTCCCCTGTTCTGTTTCCTATTCTCGTAAAAATCAGTTGACCTCTCCCTTCCCAAAAGGAAAGGCTATGCTCCTTCTTCAAAAATAATTTTCAAAAAATTCCAAAAAATCCTTGACATCCACTATCAATTATGATATTATAATGGAGTTGATTGAAACAGCACCAATACAAATGCGCTTGTAGCTCAGCTGGATAGAGTGACTGGCTACGAACCAGTAGGTCGGGGGTTCGAGTCCCTCCAAGCGCGCCAACAAAAAGCACTGCGAATCGCAGTGCTTTTTGTTTATGTAAAAGTTCAACTTCTATACTATACTTGCTCATATCAAGGAGGCATTTTTGTGAATTCCTATAATCTGGGCTATTATATCAAAAAAAGACGTACTGAACTAAAAATGACACAGGAGGATCTGTGCTTTGGTTTATGCGAAACGTGTACCCTATCTCGTATCGAAAGCGGTAAACAAGATCCCGAACGTTCGCTGCTTACAGTATTGCTGCAAAGATTAGGACTTCCAGAAGAATATTATTTTGCTCCAATCAACAAAAAAGAGTTGGAAACCTTCCAACTCCGCAATGAAATTATTGCCTGCAATACACACAACGATCCTCATGGTGCATTGCAACGCCTAGACCGCTTGGAACAGCTTATTTCCTCTAAAAATACTATTTTACATCAATTCATCCTGCGTTCCCGCTCTATCATAGGAAAGCTGGACGAAAACGGAAACGTTGTTCCTTACGATTACCTTTCAAAGAGGGAACTTCTTTTAAAGGCTATTCGTCTGACTGTACCGAAATTTAATTTAGATAATGTTGCCAAAACTCCTTTGAGTACTGATGAGGTCAAAATCATCAACCAGTTAGCTATCACCTATTCGGAAAACGGCGAGCGGCGACGTGCCATCGAAATGTATCGCCAGCTTCTGGAATATACAAACCAAAGATATATCAGTACCGAGCAGATTTCTATTACACTTCCTATCATAGCATATAATTATTCCCGGCTGCTTGGGCTGGAAGGTCGATATGAAGAAGAAATTGAAATTGCCGAAAAGGGTAGAAAATGTTGTGTCCAGTATAATAAGTGCCAAAACTTGGGTGGTCTGCTGCTGAATATTGCCTGTGCCCTGCACGAGCTGGAGAAAAACGAAGAAAGCAAGGAAAAAGTGATTGAATCATACTACGCTTACAAATTAACAGAAAACTTTTCCAGTTGTGAAACACTAAAAAAATATGCCAAAGAAACCTTTGGCATATCGCTTTAATCTTTAGTTTCCTTCTTCAATTGGTCCATTGATATGGCTAGGACTGATATGCTCGCCGCCCTGTTCACTTTCTGCCGGTGGCTGAGTGGTCTGGTCTGTTGTTTCAGCAAATGCTACCATTGAGCTTGAAACCACCATTAAACTCATCGCCAACATTACAAATAATTTTTTCATGACAATTCTCCTCTCGCATTGACTGATTTATAGATTATATTTATTGGTTAATTGATCAATTGTGGACTTTTTTCTCTTCCTCAATAGCATATCCCTCTTTTCAATTTTTGTCCATGTGATTTGACGCAAGTTCTGTTTTGCGTCAAATCACATGGACGTTTATTTAATTGTACGGTATTATATGGGTACAGTTTTTTAAAGCATCACAGTATTGTGAAACTGATTCTCTTCAATCTTTTAAATTCAGAAATCTAGACGTAACATGTTTTTCATCCAAAACTCCCCGCTCTTTTAACGGAGCGGGGGGTTTTATTTTTTGAATTGTTTCACTGATTTATTATGCTAAAGTTTACGAAGAAATTGACCTTTATACAGCAAAATGCTATGATATAAAAAATCTCATGGCTTTCAATTCAATGTCGTTACTAAGATAAATTTTCTGAGGACTCTTTAACAATAAAAAGGTAAAAATTAGTTTTAACTCTAACAATACCTTTACTTTAAACTATTTTGATAAACAGGAAAAGCGGATATTTTTTCATAGCAAAGCAACAAAAATTTTTGGGGGTTCTTTTTGTAATATTTTTCATATAATAAAAGGATTCTCTGTGCCGCTTTAAGATAAGCTACACAACCCCCTGTTTTCCTAAAAGGAAAACAGGGGGTTGTACTCACATTTTTATAATCATCTTATGACAGGAGTTTTTTTATGAAGTATCAAACAGTTCTTCTGGATGCAGATAACACCTTAATGGATTTTGCCGATGCTGAACATCAGGCACTTGTTCGCACCTTTTTGGAACACAATATCCATTTCGATGAATCCATAGAGCAGCACTATCAGTCAATCAATCAAAATCTTTGGAAACAGTTTGAGCAAAACAAAATTTCCAAAGAAAATCTTCTTGCCTCCCGTTTTGCTCTGTTATTTAATCAACTGAAAATCAGCGGAATCGACGCTGTTAATTTCAATCGGAAATATTTGTTTAACTTAGGTTTTGGAAACAAAACGATGCCACACGCTCAGGAAACCTGCCATCTGCTTCATCAGATGGGGTGTCGGCTTTATATTTTGACGAACGGGGTTGCTGATACGCAATATCAAAGGCTCTCCTCCAGCAGCATCTATCCTTATTTATCAGATATTTTTGTATCGGAGGACGTGGGTTTTCAAAAACCAAGAAAAGAATTTTTTGACTATGTTTTTTCCCACATTCCCCACTTTATCTCTGAAAAAGCCTTGATGGTCGGTGACTCCATCTCTTCGGATATGCAGGGAGCTGCCAATGTCGGCATTGACCGATGCTGGTTTAACTTTGAGTCAAAA
>JAHHTY010000102.1 GCA_020024325.1 Negativibacillus sp. | reverse complement strand
AAAAATGACGATTCCCATATTTATATTTCAAATTCGCATGACGATCGAATATCATTAAACACCTTTTCTTTCGCTCAATTCTCTCAATATTTTTCCTATGTCTGCTTTCAGCTTTCCATATATTTCTTGTCTGCGATATTTTGGTGCAAACACAATATGATATTTGCATCTCCAATTGCTATGTGATAAGCTATTTATGTTTTTCATGACCTCCTGTGTTCTTTCATCGTGTGGTCGCCAAACCACTTTCATTCTAACACAGTAGGCTTTTTTATTGACCCCCAGTTCAACTGGGGGGTTTATCATGCCTATTCGGCGCCAAAGAAGGTCACTGCAGAACTGAACCTCCACAGTGAGCAAGGTGCTCAGTACGCCTCACGAGCATATTTGGATCTAACACAAGAAAACAGGATTACGCCGTCCATGTTAAGACGTGGAAACTGTTATGACAATGCTTTGGCTGAAAATTTCTTTGGGATTTTGAAAACGGAATGTATCTATCGACACAAGCCGCCCACCTTTGACGAGGCCAGAGACATGATAGACCGCTACATCCATTTCTACAACCACGAGCGTATCCAGTATAAAACAAGAGTGGCACCGCTGACGCTGCGCCACTCCGATTAAAACTTCATATTACCCTATCAGGGGGGATTTTTTGTGCTGCCCGCACAAAATGGGGCAGTTCAAAAGTCAAGGACATCTTTTTCATTTATCATTGCAGCATGAAAACAATCACTGTACTTGCCACCATCATTAACCCAATTAAGGCAGCTAAAACTAAAAAAACCGACATCAGGTTGGTGCCTCCGATAAAGGAGAGGGTTTGATAATATTCGTTTCCGTTTTTGCCGGTTGCAACAGAACGAAGTTTTTCTATCTTTTCCTGACAGTGTTTATAATAATGTTTGTTTGCCGTAAAACCACAGTAAACACTAACACCAAAGCGAGCATACATGAACAGCTGTGAAGTCAACAGCAACCCTTCTAATCCCGTAAAATCGAACTGAAGAGATGACAGCAACATTGGATCAACAATAGATTGTTGCAACATATGATAAGAAAGAATTAGTGAAGGGATATTGGACAACAGATAAAATCCCAAAAGCAATGCACCGATTTTATACATTTTTCGATAAAAAAAGTAGAAAAAATTAAAGAAAAATGCAGACCAGTTAAAGATTTTTGCTTTGGTATGCTGAGAAAAAATCTTGAACACCCGTAAAAAATAAGTGTAATTTTTGCGGATGATATAGATGAAATCTTTTGCACGAATTCTGCCAATCTGGTCATTTTCATAGATTGCTTCAAACATATGATTCAGCTCACTGTCAGCAGAGGGCTGCCCTTCAAATGGATTTTCAACAACTTGCTGACCGCTTTGAGGGGAAGCTTGTTTTTTCAGCGGAAAGTGGCAGTTTGGACAGGTTTCGTCCTGAGATTTACAGAAGAGCCCACAGTTGGGACAGAGGATATGGCTATCTTCAGCCGAATTAGAGGGGGAAGAGGTGGGATTGGCTGCCTCATTCGGATTTTTCCAGGCAAGTCCTTTTGCATGCAGCTCCTGCTGCATAGCACAGTGCCCCTGTTGTTTATAACAGGCACGGTGATGCGGTGCACCACAATCCGGGCAGACAACAATATCGTCGCCTTCTTGAAATTCCTTGCCACATACAGGGCAGGGAACACCTTTATAATTCATTTTTCATTCAACCTTTCTGGTCCTAAAAAAATTGTAATATAAATCAATATTATAATAGTATAATATATTCTGAAAAAAAAGTAAATTGTTTCTTGAAAAGATTTACCCTTTATTTATAAACATGAAAGGTTGGGTGAACTGTGCTTGCCTTTTGGTTGATACTCTTTACATTTCACTTCTCTTCCTTTATAATAAAAGGAGCCTACGAAAACACAGATAAGGGCAGAAAAGATGTGTTTGACTATATAAAAATGAAGTTAGTTTAAGCATTAAAATAACGACAACAGGAGGAAGCAAGAATGCTTCAGATTGAAGATTTAAAACAGGAGCTTCAGGCAGAGCAACCCAAAATAGATTATTTAAAAGACGCACTTGGTTATGAGCAGATGCTGGAAGAAAAGAAAAAGTTAGATGAACAGGCAGCTCAGCCTGATTTTTGGAATGATGTAGAGAATACCAAAAAAGTTCTGAAAGAACAGAAACTTGTAAATGAAAAGATAGCCTCATACGATGTTTTGGTCAGAATGTATGAAGATGCCCAAACGATGCTGGAACTTGCAGAGGAAGAAGAATTTGCATCAGAGGAGGAGCAGGAAGTTTTCTTGCAGGAAATTCGCCAAAATATTCGCAACATCCAGGAAAAGATAGAAGAAGAAAAGCTGTCGGCTCTGTTATCGGGAGAGTTTGATGCAAACAATGCAATATTATCCTTCCATGCCGGTGCAGGCGGTACCGAAGCACAGGACTGGGTACAGATGCTGTACCGTATGTATGCAAGATGGAGCGAACGTCATCACTTTAAGGTAAAGGTACTTGACTATCTGGCAGGGGAAGAAGCAGGTATTAAAAGTGTTTCTATCTTAATTAGCGGAACCAATGCCTATGGATTTTTAAAGTCGGAACACGGTGTGCATCGTTTGGTACGCATTTCCCCGTTTGATGCGTCCGGAAGAAGACAAACTTCTTTTGCATCTTTGGAGGTTATGCCGGAAATTGATGATGACTATGACATCGAAATCAATCCGGTGGACTTAAAGGTTGATACCTACCGTTCCGGCGGTGCAGGCGGTCAGCATGTTAATAAAACAGAATCAGCAATTCGTATCACCCACATTCCAACCGGAGTTATTGTTGCTTGCCAGAACGAACGCAGCCAGCATCAAAACCGAGAGGTTGCGATGAAAATGCTAAAATCGAAATTGGTAAAAATCAAAGAGAAAGAGCATCTCAAGCGGATAGAGGATATCAAAGGAGAACAGCAGCAGATTGGATGGGGTTCTCAGATTCGTTCCTATGTGTTTATGCCCTATACTTTGGTTAAAGATCACCGAACAAACTATGAAACAGGAAATATCAATGCAGTAATGGACGGGGAGCTGGACCCGTTTATTAACGAATATTTAAAAGCGGCATCTTTAGGTCAGTTATAACGGTATCATTTAAAATTTAAAGATAAAAACAAA
>JAHHTY010000101.1 GCA_020024325.1 Negativibacillus sp. | reverse complement strand
CTATGGAACACTTCAAGTCAGAGTTGATTGAGTATTTGGATTACTACAACAACAAACGAATCAAGGCAAAGCTAAAGGGCCTGCCGCCTGCGATTCACAGACAACAAGCCCTTTCGGTAGCTTGAACAGTTTTTACTTGAAAATATTGTCTAACTTTTTGGGGGCACTTCAAAACCACATACCTGCTTTTTTATGAGAAAAGTTTAAAGGCTATTCAGAATTTCAGTGTAAATTTTATCTGCCAGAGGAAGTGCTTCTTGCAGAATTTTTTCACCTTTAGAACGATATTCATTTACGAATTCTTCATCACGAATACCGGCAAGGTTAATCAGGACGTTCAGCCATGCACCCTGTACAGCAGCTTTTAAATTTAAGGAAGCAACACCAAGGTCGCTTGCAGCGTTGGTATTGGTGCAGCCAAGACCCATTTCAACAACTTTTAAAGATTCAAGACACAGTTCCATTGTGTGATATGGAACCAATGTAGCTTCTTTCAACGCTTTCTGCATTGCCTCTTTGCGAGCAGCCTTTTCTTCGTCTGTGCTTTTTGGCATAGCAAAAACAGCAGATACACCATCAAAAGATTCGGTATCACGGTCAATGGCATCAGTGAGCTGTTTGGTGAGCTCTCCGCCACGGTCAAAGATTTTTTGGACGGTTTCTTCATGCTCTGCATATTTAGGTTTGCCCAATGTCAGTGAAGCAACCATTTTAGCAAGTCCGGAACCCATTGCACCTGCCAGGGCAGCAGCAGAGCCACCACCGGGAGCCGGAGCATCAGAAGCGAGTACATCAATAAATTCTTTCACCTGCATATCAGTCAGTTTCATCAGAATCATCCTTCTTTCCGAAAAAAGTGTTTATCTGTTTTCTTTTACAATCTTTCCGTTTTTAATAACAGTATTGACCAGATTGTTTCCATAGCGATAGAAAATGAAGTTGAGGTTGTCCGCGTTCCAAATCAGTAAATCGGCCTGTTTTCCGACTTCGATACTACCGATATGTTCTGCGCGTCCAATAGCGGCAGCAGCATTTAAAGTGGCAGCAGTGAGAACTTCTTCAGGCGTCATACGGTAACGGTAGCAGGCAATATTCATTGCAAGCTGTAAAGAAAGGTTTGGGGTAGACCCCGGGTTAAAATCACTGGCAACAGCAACCGGTACACCGGCTTCAATCATCTTTTTAGCCGGTGCAAAAGTAGCTCCTAAATAAAAGGATGTTGCAGGCAACAGACAGGCGATTGTACCGCCTTTTGCCATAGAAGCAATGCCATCATCCGGGCAAACAATTAAGTGTTCAGCCGATACTGCTCCGATTTCTCCAGCCAGCACTGACCCACCGATAGGGTCAATTTCGTCTGCATGAATTTTTGCACCAAGACCATATTTTTGGGCAGCTGAAAGGATACGTTTAGATTCTTCAGAGGAGAATACTCCTGTTTCACAAAAGACATCACAAAATTCGGCCAGTTTATTTTGAGCGACATAAGGAAGCATTTCATCAATGATTAAAGAAATATATCCTTCACGATTGTCTTTGTACTCTTCGGGAACAGCATGTGCTGCCATAAAAGTGGAAACCAAATCAATAGGCTGTGATTCGTTCAGACGTTTTGTAACAGTTAATTGTTTTAGTTCATTTTCAAAGTTCAGACCATAGCCGCTTTTTGCTTCACAAGTGGTGGTTCCCAAAGAGAGCATCGTGTCCAGAACGTTTGCAGTTTTTTGGAAAAGCTCATCTTCACTTGCTTTTCTTGTACTGCGTACAGTGGATAAAATTCCGCCGCCCTGAGCCAGAATATCCAGATAAGGAACTCCATGCAGTTTGAGTGCAAGCTCATTTTCTCTCCAACCACCAAAGACAAGATGAGTATGAGCATCAACAAGTCCGGCAGTAACAAGCTTTCCTTGAGCGTCGATTACTTTATCTGCACAAAGAAACTCGTCCGGAATTTGTCCTTGACCCACAGATACAATTTTATCATCGTCTGCTACAATATAAGCATTTTGGTATGTTAGGATTTCGCCTTGTTTGCTTCCGCCTTTGGCGGAAACACCGTAGGCTGTTGCAAGCATACCAATATTTTTTATTAAAAGGGAAGGCATAGTGAGAACTCCTTTTTTTAAAAATTACAGGAGATGTTTTTCCATTACCTGATTGTCTTTATCAAAATTCTCTAGTTTGAGATAATACTCAGCAGTTTCTATCAGTGCATCCATCGGAACAATACCAATCAGCTCGGAACCGATGATGTGTACACCATAGCGTTCAGCTTCAAAGCGAACAGTTTCATATACACGGTAGATTGGGGTTTTGGTGTAGTTTGTCATATTGATGGAAACCTGAGCGGTATTTCTTTCTTCCAACATAACACCAATCGATTTTACCCACTTCATACCGCCGGAGGATTCACGGATTGTTTTTGCAATCTTATTTGCAATCTCAACATCAGAGGTAGAAAGATTGATGTTGAAAGCAACCAGAGGGTAACGTGCACCAACAGCAACAATGCCGGCAGTTGGATGAATTTCGTGGTTGCCGTAATCCGGATACCATTGTGGATCTTGAAGTTTTTCAGGCATTTTTTCAAACTGTCCTTTACGAATAGCAGCAAGATTTCTTCTGTGAGGGGCACTTGCGGATTCTTCGTATAAAGTAACAGGCATACCAAGTTCTTCCCAGATTCTTTGACCTACTTTTTTGGAAAGCTCGATACATTCTTCCATTGGAACATCTTTAACAGGAGTGAATGGGATAACATCAACAGCACCCATGCGAGGATGTTCACCCTGATGTTTTGTCATATCAATTTTTTCTACGCAAGCTTTTGCGAACTGGAAAGCAGCTTCTGCCATCTGGTCAGGGTCACCGACGATGGTGAATACACTTCGGTTATGGTTTTCGTCAGAGGAATAGTCCATCAAAGCAACACCAGGAACACTGCGCACAGCATCTGCAATGTACTCGATAACTTCTTTGTTTCTGCCTTCACTGCAGTTTGGAACACATTCAATAATTCTTGCCATAGAAATCAATCTCCTTAGTTCAAATTAGAACAGTAAATAAAAAGCTGTTCCTATGCCATGACTTTGTATTATGCCGAATGGCATAGGAAGCCTTTTACGCCTGTTGGCATTTAAAAGATTAAAAAAATTATGCTTAAAGCGAAAGATTATCAAAAGATTACAGCACCGCATGAAATGCGGAGGGGGACCTGCAATTTTTGAGTATAGAGATAAAA
>JAHHTY010000100.1 GCA_020024325.1 Negativibacillus sp. | reverse complement strand
GTCACTTCACCCTCTGCCGTGTTGGGATTTTGTTCAATCATTTTGTCAACAACATCCATCCCATCAATCACCTGCGCAAACACCGAGCGATGAAGCCAGTCTTCCGGATAACCGCCACATTGTCTAAACAGTTCAACTAACTGTTTTGGATAATTATTTCGTTCTATTTCATCCAGTTCCTCTTTTGGCACCTCGCAGGAACTTACAATATAAAATCGGCTGTCTACAACATCATTTGGCGTATATGCTACCACAGCCCCGGGAATTGTGCCCAGGTTATAGGAAATCTCCGGTCGTATCTCTCGCTCAATAATTGTTTCTCCCGGTTGATTTGCAGGTTTTCCGCTGCCTGCAATCAATCTTCCTTTTGTATAGCCCGATTTTTCCATCTTTTCTACTTTGGAAACCATCTGACCGTCATAGTAGCCCAATTGTGCTAATCCGATAAAGTTCTCTACCGTTTGAGGTGCTTCGCTTGGGAAAAACCTCATCTTAAAAGTACCTTCAGAGGTTTCAACCACGGCAATATCTTCTCCATTCATCAAATCTTCCGTTTGCAGCAGGACGATTTTATCCTGATCAAAAGCTTCTATTCCTCGTCCCAGTGTACAGGCACTTGTCGAGAACATCAGACACATTCCTGCCAATATACACGATAAGCCTTTTATCATCATCCATCACCGCCTTAAAACAAAAAATTTTGAAAAAGAATTGCCAAAAGATTTTTATCTTCTTCGAGGCAATATTTTGTTCTTTCCCATTATATAATATATTTGACGAATCCAGATAAACAAATTGTAAACTTTGATGAAATTAAAGACGCTGATTTATTTTATAATAGAGGTTGCTTTTGGTAACTTTCATATTTACCATCCCAGACAATCGAACGATAATTTTTTCTGTCGGTATCTCCTTCGGTGCTGATAAACAATAATCTTGAATTACCGTCAAGTTTCAGCTGTTCCTTAACCTTCTTTAAATAAGGATTGCTCAAAATTTCTGCTACACAGCCAAAGGCAGATGCTCCGGATTCACCCGAAATAATCCGAACATCTTGTCCAATTGGGTTTCCCAAAATTCTCATTCCCTTTGCTGCCGCATAGTCCGGGAAGGAAATAAAATAGTCGCAGCAATCTTTGAGAACATCCCATGCAATCGGACAAGGCTCCCCACAGGCAAGCCCTGCCATAATGGTGTCCATTTCTTCGGTGACAAAATGCAGCTTACCGTCCTGTGCCTGTGCTGTTCTGAAGATACAATCCGATTTATTCGGTTCCACTACACTGATAATCGGCTGATTGTCACTGTAAACATTTGCAAAAAATCCTGCCAAAGATGCCGGCATGGAACCCACCCCCGCTTGCAGGAAAATATGAGTTGGCCGCTGTTCTCCCAGCTGCTCAAGCTCTTCATAAATTTCGTTTGCCATGGTGGTGTATCCCTGAATAATCCATGTTGGAACATCGGTATAACCATCCCACGAGGTATCCTGTACCAAAACACAGTTTGGCTCTTTTGCCCGTTTGCTTGCCATGCGAACAGTATCATCATAGCATAAATCGGTAATAGAAGCATCCGAATTTTCTTTACGGATATTTTCTAAACGCTCTTGTGCCGAGCCTTTTGGCATATAAACAACCGATTTCTGCCCCAGCTGATTTGCAGTCCATGCAACACCACGTCCATGGTTTCCGTCAGTAGCCGTCACAAAGGTAAGCTCGCCTAACTGTTTTTTTACTTCATCACTGGTCATCACCTCAAACGGAAGCTCTGAAATATCTTTGCCTAAGCGATTTGCAATATAAGTGCCGATTGCATAGGAGCCTCCCAACACTTTAAAAGCATTTAAACCAAAACGATAGGATTCATCTTTAACAAAAATATCCTGAACTCCCAGTTCTCTTGCAGCACCCTTTAAGTGGGCCAGCGGTGTTTTTTGATACTTTGGAAAACTTTTGTGGAACTGTGTCACCTTTTCGGAAACTGCCTTATTTAAAAAGCTGATATCGGTTGTTTTTTCTCGCTCTCTGTTGTAAGCAACTACCTGAAACCCTTCCGTCATCGTTGTTCTCTCCTTTTATTTAAACGGCATCATAAATTCCCTTTTTCACTCTATTTTTAAAGGGAAAATTTATTTTTCCGGCCTTTTTCAAATAACGCTCTGCCTTTAAAATTTTACATGAAATTACCCTTGTTTGCAAGAGAAGAAAGGTAATTTCATAATCACGGAGTTTATTTTTCACCCTATCCTATATTTTCCTAAAAATTTTATGAAAAGAATATCTTAACTTTCTTTCTTTGGGGATTTTCGCTATTGACTTTTGCCCCATAAGGATATAAAATTTTATCGTGTACCACCAAATATGGTTTTTTATACTATATTTTCAGAAAGGTCGATTTGATTTGAATAAAGAAAAAATTGCGATCCTTGTCGATTCCGGCAGCGATGTTCCACCGGAACTGCTGGAGCGTCATCATATTTTCATGATTCCCTTAAAGATACTGTTTAACGAAGGGGAATATTTAGACGGTCTTACCATTGATGCTCAGGAAGTTTACCGCAGACTTCCAAACGAAATTCCAAAAACTTCTTTGCCCAGTGGGGAGCAGGTTGTTTCCGTTCTTGACCAGATTTATGAGCAGGGTTACCGCAAAGTTCTTGCAGTCTGTATTTCCGGCAACCTGAGCGGTACCTGCAATATGCTGCGTGTAGTCTGTGAAGATTATGAGAAGTTAGAATGTCATGTCATCGATTCAAAAAACATTTCTATCGGCAGCGGTATGCTTGCTCTTTATGCCGCTCAGCTTTTGGAAGAAGATATCGGCTTTGAAGAATTGTGTCAAAAAACCGAATCCATGATTGGTAACAGCAAGGTCTTTTTCTGCTTAAAAACGCTGGAATATCTCCAGAAGGGCGGAAGAATTGGCAAGATAGCCGCCATGCTGGGCAGTGCTATTTCCCTTAAACCGATTATCTCCTGCAATGAAGAAGGCAATTATTACCCCATGGCAAAAGCACTGGGACGTGTGCCCTCCATCAAGAAAATGTTAGAGCTGGCACAAAAGTTTGCAGATGACTGTCCAAAGGTAATGCTCGCTGTCATGCACGGTGGTGCTTCGGAAGAGATCGAATCCCTAATCAACGAGGTAAAAAAGAAAATTCCACAGGGAGTTATATCGGTACGCGGACAAATCAGCCCTGCTTTGGGTGTTCATACCGGTCCGGGACTTGTGGGAATTTGCGTATTACGCTTAAACTAAAATCATATCATAAAAAACCCAGCCAATCGGCTGGGTTTTTTCACTGATATTTTATAACTGCTGTGAAATCGGTCGGAAAGAATATGTCCCTTTTGCATATAAGTTATAATCGTGTGCTAAATAATACCCCATAAACGGTCCTACGATATCTGCTTCAAAAA
>JAHHTY010000099.1 GCA_020024325.1 Negativibacillus sp. | reverse complement strand
GCTACGGAAAGAACTTTTTTCATAGTCTTTTTTCCTCCTAAAATTTCTTTGCTCAAGGTTTATACCCTTGGCTTTTTATTTTTTGACGTTTAAGCGACAGTGTACCGCAAAAACGTAGCCTTGGAAGATTCTCCACAACCTTCCTTGGTCTGCCATTAATATAACACAATCAAAACCAAATTGCAACCCCTTTTCGTAAAAAAAATGTAATTTTCACCTCCATATTGTTACAGTGTTGTCATTTTATTACCCTATCAATAGCGAATTTTTCCTTTTATTATGCGGTTTTTCATCACAGTTTATATATTTTGTTTCTTATCTTATTTTGATGTAATTATTTTGTAATTATTACATTTTAGTGTATCTTATGTTACATTTTTACTGTGTTTTTCATCTTTTGGGGCTTTGTTTTCGGTTGTTATTCGGGCTTGTTTACAGCTTGATGGAATTTTGGTGTTCTCTTTGTGTGTCCGCTGCAAACTGCTTCCCGACGCTTTCCGACTTCGGAATCCTTTTTTATATTATATATGTATAAAAGCCCGCTTACTAAAAGCAGGCTATACAAAATCGCAAATATAATTTAATATTACCGCTTCCCGTTGCATCGGGAGTTCATTCTAAAATACAACTTGCTTGAGAAAAACCGCCCTAGCTTACAGGGTGGTTATTTCTTTATATCAGATAAAATTCCAGAGGATAACCGAGAATACCTTCCACGTTAAACAAAAATAAATTTCGTGTTGTATCCCTTGGAAAATCAGAGTTTATCCGATTCTCATTATAAGGATATAAAACGAGCGACAACTCTTTTCTTGTAAAGATTTATCTGACGGTGAGTTTTTTCTTTTTAGCAGGTCTTTTTATTCTTCCATCTTAATAGGTGTTTTCTAACAAAAGATTGGGAGAAGTGCAAAGAAGAATCCGAGCAAAGGCTAATCAGCTTGACGAGTGTACTTCCGTTCCTTCTCTTTGCGGTTTGCTTAAAATCTGAGGTGATAAAAAATTTGCTTTAGAGCATAAAAAAAGACAAAGTCAAATGACTTTGTCTTTTTTGGCGGAGAAGGAGGGACTCGAACCCTCGCGCCAGTTTTAAGCCGGCCTACGCCCTTAGCAGGGGCGCCTCGTCACCAACTTGAGTACTTCTCCAGATTGGTAAGCGGAATTACGCTTTATTTTATTTTAAGAGCAGATTATGGAGTTATCTGATTCTTTTCCCCCATCTTGCCACCAAAAAGAAATTGGCGGAGAGGGTGGGATTCGAACCCACGGCTCTTGCGAGTCACTAGTTTTCAAGACTAGCTCCTTAAACCACTCGGACACCTCTCCATCTAGCAACGAGTTATATTCTACCATGAATCCTATATAAAGTCAACCCCCTATTTTACAATATTTAAAAAAAGTCCCTTCACCGCAAAATGCCGAGAAGGGACTTTTTGATATACACTTTTCTATTATTCTGTAAATTGGAGAATGCGGACTGAGTTTAAAACTGTGACGATAGAAACACCTACGTCGGCAAATACAGCCATCCACATATTCACAATGCCAACTGCACCCAGTGCAAAAACAACCAGTTTGATAAGCAGGATAAACCAGATGTTAAAATAAACAACCGAGAGAGTACGACGGCTGATTTTGATGGCATTGGTAAGTGAGGTAAGTTTTTCGCCCATGAGAACGGCATCCGCTGCCTCGATTGCCGCATCGGTTCCCATACCCATTGCAATACCCACATCTGCTGCTGCAAGCACCGGAGCATCGTTGATGCCATCACCCACAAACAGCACCGGTTTGCCCGACTGCTTTGTTTCGTTCAGTTTACTCAATTTATCCTGCGGCAAAAGGTCGGTATAAATCTTATCAATTCCTACCTTTTCTTTCACCCTTTGTGCAGAAAGAACACTGTCACCTGTCAGCATAACGGTCTGTTCAATACCGCTGGATTTCCACTGCTGTACAGCCTGAGCTGCTTCTTCTCTTGGGCGGTCAGATAAAATCACATATCCCAAAACTTTACCTTGGTATGCAGTATAAACATTTGCTTTTGGCAAAGCGGAGGTGTCGATACCCTCATCTTCCAGCAATCGGAAAGAACCGCACAACAATAAACCGCCTTGATACATCAAACGAACGCCTTTTCCCGCAACCTCTTTGATGTCGCTAATTTCCTGCTCGGAAGATTGTTTTTCAAGATAGTTTAAAACTGCCTGTGCAATCGGATGGCTGCTGTATCCTTCGGCAATGGCTGTCAGATGTTCAAATTCTGCCTGATCCTGTGGGTCCAGCGCTTTTGCAATTGAAACTTCCAGTTCGCCTGTGGTCAATGTTCCTGTTTTATCCAAGACAACGGTTTTAGCTTTTGCTAAAGGCTCTAAGAACTTTGTTCCTTTAACCAACACACCTTGTTTTGAAATTGCTCCGACACCGGAATATAATCCCAGCGGAACTGAAATAATCAAGGCACATGGACAGGAAGCTACCAGAAATACCAAAGAGTTCATGACCCATGATTTCCAGTTTCCTGCACCCAACAGTGGAGGAAGAACCGCTACCAGCACTGCACACAAAACAACAAGAGGTGTATAAACTTTGGTAAAGCGGGTAATCAGCTTTTCGGTATGACCTTTTTGTGCAGAAGATTCTTCTACTAAACGAATCATACGGCTGGCTGTGGAATCTTCAAAAGCAGCCTTAGCCCGAATTTTTAAAACACCGGAAAGGTTAACGGAACCGGACAAAACGGTATCTCCGGTCTGAACACTTACTGCAATGGCTTCTCCTGTTAATGCAGATTGGTCCATCGAACTTTCTCCGTTTTCAACCACACCGTCAACCGGTACACGTTCGCCCACACGAACCAGCAACAGATCATTTGGACGAATGCGAATAGAATCAATCTCTTTGACTGTTCCGTCTGCCTGCAGCAGGTTTGCACGCTGCGGACGGATGTTCACAACTTCAGCAATATCTCGGCGGCTTTTTTTCACTGCTTTTTCTTCCAGCATCTCACCGATAGAATAAAGAACAACTACCATGATAGCCTCGAAAAATTCTCCCAATACAAAAGCTGCAACCACCGCAATGCTCATTAAAACGTTTTCATCCATACTGCGATGTTTAAAGCTGTTGTATGCTTTTTTCAGCAGGTCTGTTCCCCACAAAAGGATAGCTGCAAGACTGATGACAAATCCAATCAGCCACGGAACCTCAAACACCTCTGAGCAAAGCATTGCTGCCGCTGCTGTTACAATCTTAAGCGCCGTTTTCACAATATTTCTTTTGGGGTTTTCCTGTTTATGAGAGGTTTGTTCTGTCCTTTGGGAAGGATTTTCCAGCTGACACATTGCACAGCCGCAGCCCCCATCTTCTTCATGATGGTGCTCATGCCCACAATCACAGTTATCTTCGTGATGATGCTCATGGTGATGACCACCGATCACCCCTTCTAACTGACACATTGCACAGCCGCAGCTCTCACCTTCTTC
>JAHHTY010000010.1 GCA_020024325.1 Negativibacillus sp. | reverse complement strand
ATAGTGGCTCGACATATTCTTTTGCTTTTTCAACCATGTCAGTTGCCATTTGTATATTAACATTATCATCAGTTGCCACATCCGAATTATTGCAACCGACTAATGCAAAAGTCATTACAAGGGTCGCAAGCAGAACGATAAGTTTCTTCATAAAGCAGCTCCTTTCAACGAATAGCCCTGTTCGCTCTATTCCGATAAATTTAACACTTATATAATATCATTTACAAATATAATAAGCAATCATAACTTACCTGTATGAACCTAAGTGTGCCATTTGAGTATGGGGGAAAGGCAGGTGATATCTCAAAGAAAGTGTCCCCTTTTTGAATTAGTGTATCTTTGTGAGTAACTGGAAAGAAAATGTTACGATTTGCAAAAAAGTTCCCTCTGACAAATCGGCTCTTGGAATATAAGTTTGTTGCATTGATTCATAAAAAAACGGAAGTATCTGACTTGTCAGATACTTCCGTTAATTGTTTTATATTGGTGGAGACAATCGGGATCGAACCGACGACCTTTTGAATGCCATTCAAACGCGCTCCCAACTGCGCTATGCCCCCAAATCAAATTTTATTTTTATTATATCGGCAGAGGGCAAAATTGTCAATATATTTTTTATCATTATATGCTGAAAAAGTAAAGGGAGAAAAAGCTGAACACACACACTTTCATGCTAATCAAATGGAAAAAAAGGCACAGTAAGGATATATTTCCTCGGATAAAGGTGACAGAAAATATTTGAGAAATTTAGTTAAATATGCTATACTGTAAAAAAAGAAGGGAAGAGTGAGATGCTGGATTGGATTGTGGAAACAGAAGATGTATGGCAAAGATTGCAGCGCTGCAATAAACCTGTTGTAATATACGGTATGGGAGATGGAGCCGTTAAAATTTTGCAGGTGATGAAGCAATATGATATTGTGCCAGCAGCAATGTTTGCAAGCGATGATTTTGCAAGAGGAAATATCTTTATGGGATACAAAGTCGAAAAGCTGGCAGATATTGAACAACGTTATCAGGACTTTGTTATTGTTATGGCATTTGCAGTGAAAGATATTCCTACCATAGAGCGAATTTATGCTATCTCGCAAAAGCATGAGCTGGTGGCGCCGGATGTTCCGGTAGCGGGAGTGAATCTGTTTACCATGGATTTTGTACATGAGCATGAAAATGAATTTTTGCAGGTGGAACAACTGTTAGCAGATGAGCAATCCAAAAAGGTTCTGCACAATATGGTGAACTTTAAGTTGAGCGGAAAGCTGCACTATCTTTCCGAATGCACCACCGAGATAGAGGAAGCGTATGAAACCATCCTGCGGCCGACATCTCAGGAAAGTTTTGCAGATCTTGGAGCATATCGCGGAGATACCATTGCGGAACTGCTGCATTATGCAGGAGGATGCAAGAGAGTGTTTGCCTTCGAACCGGATGAAAAGACATATAAAAAGCTGCTTGCAGCAGTAGAACAGATGGGGTTACAGGATAAGGCAGTATGTGCCCAGATGGCAGCATATTCTCATCAGGAAGTATTGGAATTTGACAGCCGTGCAGGTCGCCAGTCTGCGCTGCGGGAAACGTCATTGGTAAGCGGAGTACAGGGTGCTGCAAAAACAAAGATAAAACAGGTTCAAGGCGAGTCTTTGGACAACCTTGCGGGGGAAGTTCCGGTAACAATGATCAATATGGATGTAGAGGGAGCAGAACGTCAGGCACTGGAAGGCTGCCGGAAGATTATTCAAAAAGATAAACCTAAAATGTTGATTGCCGCATACCATCGAAGCGAGGATTTATTTGCTCTGCTTTTACAAATTCGGGAAATGCGCCCGGATTATCGTTTTTATCTGCGGCATTATCGTTATATTCCGGCATGGGATACCAATCTCTATTGTATATAACTTATGGAATCGAGTGGATGAAATAACGATTTTAAGAGCAAGAGAGAGAAAAACGACAAAAGAGGAAGTAAATCCAATCTGGTTTATTGACATGGGATTGTCAAGTATAGTAAAATATTTAGATAGGAAAATAGGTTTTGAGATGGAAAACGGCAGAATTAAAAGTTCAGCTGTTTTTTCGTCAGTACCGATAAAAGATAAAATCACATCTCTACCACAGAGAGGAGCGTGCAGATATGCAGTCTAATACGGCAGAGTTAGAAAAAAACAGCTGTCCGACAGCAGTCCGCAGCATGACAGGATACGGACGGGCACAAAAATTGATTGGAAACAAGGAGATTACGGTAGAAATCCGCTCGGTGAACCATCGTTTCTTGGAGTACTCTTCCCGAGTGCCCAGAGCATATTCCTATTTGGAAGATAAACTGAAAAACCTGATTAAGACCTCGGTTTCCAGAGGAAAGGTAGATGTTTCGCTGAGCATTCAAACCGTCAGCGGAACAGATTCGCAGGTAGTGATCAATCACGAACTTGCCCGTTCTTATTTGCAGGCACTTAAAGAACTTGCAGAAGACCTTCAAATCAAAAATGATATTACGGTTTCTCAGATGGCAAGATTTTCCGATATTTTCAGCGTTCTGCGTATTCAGGACGATGAGGAAGAAATTTGGCAGGCTGTGCAGCAGGTGGCACAGGAAGCAGTTGACCGCTTTGTCGAGATGCGTCAGCTGGAAGGTCAAAAGATGCAGCAGGATCTTTTGTACCGTCTGGATTTAATTGAAAAGATGGTACAAAAGGTAGAACAGCTTTCTCCGAAAACGGTTGAAAACTACTCTAACCGTCTGCATACAAAGATACAGGAAGTTTTGCAGAATAACTCTTTGGACGAGCAGAGAATTATTACCGAAGTAGCAATCTTTGCCGAAAAAATTGCAGTGGCAGAAGAAACGGTTCGCCTGGGAAGCCATGTTCATCAGTTTCGTGAAATCTTAAAATCAAATGAACCGGTAGGAAGAAAGCTGGATTTTCTGGTACAGGAATTTAACAGAGAAGCAAATACCATCGGTTCCAAAGCGCAAGATTTGGAGATTGCAAGAGTTGTGGTGGATTTGAAATCTGAGATAGAAAAAATAAGAGAACAAATTCAGAACATAGAATAACAAGAAATACCATGGGAGCTTACGATGAAACGGTATATCAATCTGCCTTGTAAAAAACAAGGCAAGGGTATGAAACTGAAATTTTGTTGGGGCATTGGTAACATTTATACAACAGAGAAGGGAAAACGCCTGCATCTGCGTTATTTTGAACAGACTCTGCATCAAGAAGTGGGGGTTCTGGTATGCATAGCAGGCTGCCTTGTGAGCCTGAAAGCGTTAAAAAAGGCTGTGACCGGGGTATTTTTACAGCTAACCAAAAGTCTGATTACGGAAAACAGGGAATGAACATGGGGATTGGAAAGGAAGATAAAAAATGAAACTGATCAATATCGGCTTTGGCAATATGGTGTCTGCCAACCGATTGGTAGCGATCGTCAGTCCGGAGTCTGCTCCGATTAAAAGAATTATCAGCGATGCAAGGGAGAGAGGAACACTGATTGACGCCACCTACGGCAGAAGAACCAGAGCGGTTATCATCACCGACAGCGACCATGTAATTCTTTCCGCAGTACAGCCGGAAACGGTGGCAAATCGTCTGAACGATGATGAAGAGGAGATGGAGGAAGATGAATAAAAAAGGTCAGCTGATTGTAATTTCCGGACCCAGCGGTGTAGGAAAAGGAACCGTCATTCAAAAGTACCTTGCAAGCAGAGATAAAATTGTTTATTCTGTATCAGCAACCACCCGAAAACCAAGACCGGGAGAACAGCACGGGGTGCATTATTTCTTTTTGAGCTGTGAAGAATTTGAACAGTTGGCACAGCAAGGCGGTATGCTGGAATATGCAAACTATAACGGGAATTATTACGGCACACCAAAAGCTCCTGTAGAGCAGCAAAGAGCATTGGGTAACGATGTTGTGTTGGAAATTGATGTTCAAGGCGCTTTGCAGATTAAAAAAAGCTGTCAGGATGCGTTGTTGATCTTCATTGCTCCGCCAAGCTTTGCAGAACTGGAAGCCAGATTGGTCGGCAGAGATACCGAGGATGCTAAAACGGTGGAAAACCGCCTGAATATTGCAAAACAAGAGCTGAAATGTGCAGGCGAATATGACTATGTTATTGTAAACGATACTGTGGAACAGGCGATAAAACGCCTTGAACAGGTTATCAGTGCAAATCGTTATCATAAAAATAATATGAAAGAATTTCTTGATGAGGTGAATCAAAATGCTTAGACCGGCAATGTCTCAGATTATTCGTGAAGGAGAAAGCTACTATGCTTTCGTTGTTGCAGTTGCAAGACACGCAAGAGAAATCGCAGATTATTGGGCAGACAACAATATGCCAATGGAAAGAAAACCTGTTACCGCTGCTTTGGATGATTTTGCATCCGGCAAGGTAAGGGTAAGAGATATGGTAAAAGTTAAGGACGCAAACTAATCAAGCAGTCCTTAAACAAAAAAGTGTGTGGGAGAGCGGTTGCAAAAATCAACCATTTGAACACCACAAAGTTGAAAACGGGCGGCATGACAAAAACACTGCGAAAATACGCAGAGGAAATGTCGCCCGTTCTTTTGGCATTTTAATTAGAAACACAAAAAGGAGGAAGGCGGCATGATAGCAAAGGTTGTGGTGGAAAATGCCGCTTATTCTTTTGACATCCCGTTTTCCTATCTGGTACCGGCAGCAATGCAGCCGGATATTCGGGTAGGGTGTCGTGTCATAGTTCCGTTTGGAAAGGCAAATCGTTCCAGACAGGGATTGGTGCTTTCATTGGAGCAAGAGTCCACAGAAGAATTAGAAAAGCTCAAACCTTTAAGGATGCTTTTGGATTATCAACCACTTCTCAATGAAGAACAGCTTTGGCTGGTTGAATGGCTTCACCGACGGGTGTTTTGCACCTACTATGAAGCTATGAGAGCGGTGGTTCCGATAGGGCTTACCTTAAAAATAAAAATTATGTGCTCCTTGGGAAATGAACAGGCTTTTCCTTTGCAGCCAACGCAGATGCAGCAGGATATTTTAACGTACCTGAAAAAGAAAAGCAAGCCTGCTTATCTGGGTCAGATGCTGATGGATTTGGGAATCGAAAAAAATGCCCCTGTTTTACAGGAACTGGTGAGAAGCGGAGCCGTTGTTTTTTCAGAAGATGTCAAAGAAAAAACCTCTGACAGCAAACTGGTCATGGTTCGTCTAAACGATGACTTTGAGCAAAAATTGGAACAAGGCGGATTAAAGATGACAGCTACCAGAAAAAAAGTGATAGCTGTTTTAAAGGAAACACCTTCTGCCTCACTCAAAGAATTGTGCTATTATGCAGGAACAACCCGACAAACGTTGGATAAGCTGGAGCAGGCAGGAGTGTTAGTTTATTATGGACGACAAATTTACCGCAGCCCATACGCTGACCGCCATGAGGGAAACAAGACTCCTCTGCCGATTGTTCTGGAGCCCTCTCAACAGATGGCATTTGAAAAATTATGGCAGCTTTGGCTTGAACAAGAAAAAAAGGAAGTCGGAAGCAACACAGCTTTACTGTATGGAGTGACCGGCAGCGGAAAAACACAGGTTTATTTAAAACTGATTGAGCAGGTGCGTTCCCAAGGGAAAAGCGTCATTATTTTGGTGCCGGAAATTTCTTTGACCCCACAGACTGTGGATTTGTTTAGCACACGTTTTGGCAAAAAGGTTGCGGTGCTGCACAGCGGATTAACAATGGCAGAGCGTGCAGACGAATACAAAAGAATACGCAACGGTCTTGCTGATGTCGTAGTCGGAACAAGATCGGCAGTATTTGCGCCGCTGCAAAACCTGGGGCTCATTGTAATTGATGAAGAACAGGAAGGTGCATATGCTTCTCAGTCTGCACCAAGATATCATGCAAGAGATGTGGCACGGGTACGCTGCCGATACCACAAAGCAATGCTGCTGCTGGCATCGGCAACGCCAAGCGTAGAAACTTTTTATCAAGCACAAAAGGGAAAGATTCACCAGGTAACCTTGTCAACACGTTATCTGGGAAATCAACTGCCAAAGGTGCAGATTGTGGATATGAACCGGAGTTATGGGTTTGACATCAGCCAGGAGCTGACAGCAGAGCTTGCCGATAATCTGATGGCAGGACAGCAAAGCATCATTTTGCTGAATCGTCGAGGATATCATACAGCGGTGCGCTGCTACAACTGCGGTGAGGTGGTAAAATGTCCTAACTGTTCGGTGGCTTTAACCTATCACAACGCAAACCATCGTTTGATGTGCCACTACTGCGGTTATTCCCGTGAATTGAGCCAGAACTGTCCTTCTTGCGGAAGCGAATTGATTAGCTTCAGCGGAAGCGGAACCCAAAAAATAGAGGATGAACTTCATCGAATTTTTCCGCAGGTTAATATTTTACGAATGGATTTGGATACGACAATGTCCCGTATGTCGCATGAAACAAAGTTTAACGAGTTTGCAGAAGGAAAATACCAGATTATGGTCGGTACACAGATGGTTGCCAAGGGATTAAATTTTCCGAATGTAACCTTGGTTGGAGTGCTGAATGCAGACCAGTCAATCTATTCTCAGGATTTTAGAGGCTGCGAAAGAACTTTTTCACTGCTCACTCAGGTGGTGGGGCGGTGCGGCAGAGGAAGTTTGCCGGGCAGGGCATTGATACAAACCCTTTCCCCCGATCATTCGGTAATTCAGCAGGCGGCAAGACAGGACTATGAAGCGTTTTATGCTGATGAAATCAGCACCAGAAAGCTAGCACTCTATCCTCCGTTTTGTACTCTTTGTCAGGTTGGATTTTCGGGAGAAAACGAGGAGTTTGTGCGGGCTTCGGCACTCTGGTTTGCAGAGCATTTTCAAAAAAAGGCGTCGAAAAAATATTCCAAGCTGCCAATTCGCATGATGGCTCCCTGTGAGCCGGCAGTTGCCAGAATGTCGGGAAAATATCGTTACGGCATTGCAATTAAATGTAGAATATCAGATGATTTTTCTTCTTTAATGTGGGAAATGCTGCGAGCGTTTGACAGTGAAAAAAAGAATAAAAATGTCCACATATGGGTGGATTTAAACGGAAACAATACATAGCAGAACTTGAAAGGATATGAATGTATAATGGCAATTCGCAACATTGTAAAAGATACAGATAACTATGATACCCTGCATAAAAAATGCCGTCCGGTCACAGACTTTAATCAGAAGCTGTGGGATTTATTGGATGATATGGCAGAAACCATGTATCAAGCTCAGGGTGTGGGACTTGCAGGTCCACAGGTGGGAATGCTCAGACGAGTATTTGTGATTGATGTAGGCGATGGTATTATGGAGTTTGTTAACCCGGAAATTTTAGAAACCTCCGGAAAACAAGACGGCGCAGAAGGCTGTTTATCTTTCCCGGGAGAATATGGCATGGTAGAGCGTCCGAACTTTGTTCGCATAAAAGCACAGAATCGTAACGGCGAATGGTTTGAGGTAGAAGGCGAGGAGCTGTTAGCAAGAGCGATTTGTCATGAAAACGACCATCTGGACGGTGTTGTATTTAAGGACAGAATGTCCAGATTATTGACTGAAGAAGAACTGGCAGACTAAATATATAGAAGTCTGAAAGGAGTGGTTGCATGAGAATCGTTTTTATGGGAACGCCTGATTTTGCTGCGGCATCTTTAAAAAAATTGATTGAAACACAACATGAAATCGTGGGGGTATTCACCCAGCCGGATAAGCCAAAAGGCAGAGGATACAAACTGGTAGCCCCTCCGGTTAAAGAATTGGCACTGGAGCACGGTCTTGCCGTTTATCAGCCGGAAAAGATGCGTGACGGAACAGCACTTTCTATTTTAAAAGAGCTCCAGCCGGAACTGATTGCAGTTGTTGCATATGGTAAAATTTTACCAAAAGAAATTTTGGAGCTGCCAAAATACGGCTGTGTGAATGTACATGGTTCTTTGCTGCCAAAATATCGAGGAGCAGGACCGATTCAGTGGAGCGTTATCGACGGTGAACCGGTGACCGGGGTAACCACCATGTACATGGGAGAAGGATTGGATACCGGAGATATGATTTTAAAAAAAGAAACTCCGATTGGTGAAAATGAAACCTATGGAGAACTGCACGACCGCCTGGCTGAGATTGGTGCAGAGGCTTTGGTGGAAACCCTGGATTTAATTGAACAGGGAAATGCACCGAGAGAACAGCAGGACGATACCCTTTCCAGCTATGCTCCAATGTTGGATAAAAAAATTGCCCGTTTGGATTTTAATGAACCTGCGCAGAAACTGCATAACCTTATTCGTGGTCTTTCTCCATGGCCGGTAGCCCACACAACTTTTAACGGTAAGCTGTTAAAGGTACACCGTGCAGTATTGGTAAGGGATAAAAACGGTAATCCGGGAGAAGTTTTGGACCGCAAACGCTTGATTGTTGCCTGTGGTGAAGGAGCCTTGGAATTAAAAGAAGTACAGTTAGAAGGCGGCAAACGCATTAGCGGAGAAGACTTTATGCGTGGCAGACAGGCACAAAAACTGGGGGAATAATCCTCGAAAATTTCAGCTGTTTACCGATGTGGAATATAATCTTCATAACTCATTCAAATTTGTCCAATATAATATGAGAATAGAAATTTTCGGCTTGAAACAGAAAAATTTTCAATATTGGAAAAGAGGAAAGATTTATGTTTTTTTATTATTTTGACCGTTACTATTGGATTCTGATTGTGCCGGCAATGCTTTTTGCCATGTGGGCACAAAGCAGAGTCAACTCGACCTATAACAAATACAGTCGGGTAATGAGCACCAGAGGAATGAGCGCAGCACAAATTTGCAGACAAATTTTGGATGAAAACGGTTTGTTCCATATTCGTGTGGAACATATTGCAGGAAAATTGACCGACCACTATGACCCACGGGCAAATGTAATACGACTGTCAGACAGTGTGTATAACAGCAGCTCGGTAGCGGCAATTGGTGTTGCAGCACACGAGGCGGGGCATGCTGTGCAGTATTCGGTGGGATATGTTCCCATTAAAATACGAAATGCAGTTATTCCGATTAGCCAGCTGGGTTCCTCGTTGTCCATGCCAATCCTCTTGATTGGATTGTTGTTTAACCATGGATTTTTGGTACAGCTTGGTATTTTGCTTTTTGCGACAGTGGCTTTGTTTCAGCTGGTTACCTTACCGGTGGAATTTGATGCCAGTGCAAGGGCACTGAAAACTTTAGATAACTACTATATTTTGCAGCCGGAAGAAACACAGATGGCAGGCAAGGTGCTTAAAGCAGCAGCATTAACCTATGTAGCAGCGCTGGTTTCCAGTTTAGCACAGCTGCTTCGTTTGATAATGCTGTACGGCAGACGCAACGATAACTAATCAATTTTTTAGACAGAAAGGATTGTCCATTATGCCAAAGATGACGGCAAGGCAGGCAGCAGCAACTGCCCTGATAAAAGTAAATTATGAGGGTGGGTATTCAAACCTTGTTTTGAATGAAACGCTCAAAAAAGGCGAGCTGTCGCCGGAGGACAATTCCTTTGCCAGCAGATTGTTTTACGGTACACTGGAAAGAAAGCTGACACTGGATCATATTATCGGCGGTTATTCTAAAAAGCCGGTTAAGAATATGACACCGGCAGTGGCAGAAATTTTGCGTACGGCATTATATCAGCTGGTTTATCTGGACAGTGTTCCGGATTCGGCAGCAGTGAACGAAGCTGTCAAATTGACTCGTCAGATGAAAGTTTCCAGTGCATCGGGCTTTGTGAATGCTGTATTAAGAAGTTTTATAAGGGATGAAAAAAGAATCCCGTCAGTGAGAGGAAATCGACTGAAAAGACTGGAAGTAAAATATTCCTGCCCACAATGGATTATCAAAACAATGCTGGAAGCTTATGGTGAAGATGCAGCCATAGCCATGCTGGAACATTCTTTAGACCGTCCACCGCTGTATGCAAGGGTGAACACCGCAAAAATAACGGTGGACGATTGTATTGCACAGTTAACGCAAGAAGGAGTACAGGCTCAAAAAGATCCTGATTTAGAGGGATGTATTCTTCTTACCGCCACCTCCTCCATTGAAAAGCTGCCTTCCTTTGAAAAAGGATTGTTTCATATTCAGGATAAATCTTCCCAGCTGTGTGCAGCAACGCTGGAAGCAAAAGCCGGAGAAAGGGTTTTAGACTGCTGCTCGGCCCCCGGCTCAAAATCTTTCACCTTAGCTCAGCAGATGCAAAACAGGGGAGAGATTATCAGCTGCGATATTTTTGAGGAAAAAATCAACAAGATTCAGGCAGGAGCAGATCGTTTAGGGCTGTCCTGTATTCACCCACAGCTGAGAGATGCTGCGGTGTTTGATTTAAACCTGGGAGAATTTGACAGAGTTCTGTGCGATGTTCCATGTTCGGGTATTGGTATCATCTCCCGTAAGCCGGAAATTAAATATAAACGGGAACAGGAGCTTCGGGAGCTGCCCGATATTCAGGCGAAGATTTTAAATAATGCGTCCCGTTATGTAAAAACAGGGGGAAGGCTGGTGTACTCCACCTGTACTTTATTGATGCAGGAAAACCAAAAGATTGTTGAGGCGTTTTTAGATCAGCACAAGGAATTTGAGCCGTGTCCTCTGCCGCAGACGGTAAGAAAAGCGGTAGGACTTACAGAGGAAAATCAGTGGCAGGTTACACTGCTTGCCCAGATGGCGAACACGGACGGTTTCTTCATTGCTTGTATGAAAAAGGTGCGGTGATTAAAATGGAGCAAAATTTTGAGTGGCAGAATAAAACAGACATCAAGTCCCTGGAGTTAGGCGAGCTGACAGAACAGCTTGCTCAGATGGGGCAACCCAAATTTCGTGGAAAACAAATCTATTCGTGGCTGCATGAAAAAAGAGTCGATTCTTTTGATGAGATGACAAACCTTCCGGCTTCGCTTTGTGACCAGCTGATGCAGAGATACTACATAAACCGTTTGTCCATCATCAAAAAGTTGGTTTCAAAAATTGACGGTACACAAAAGTATCTCCTTCGTTTAAAAGATAATAACTGTGTTGAAGCGGTTTTGATGAAATATAAATACGGAAATTCCATCTGTATTTCCACACAGGTTGGCTGCCGTATGGGCTGCAAGTTTTGTGCCTCCACACTGGCAGGGCTGGTTCGTTCTTTGGAACCGTCCGAAATGCTGGATGAAATCTACACTGTCACAAAAGATAGTGGAGAGCGTGTGAGCAATGTAGTGTTAATGGGAATTGGCGAACCGCTTGATAACTATGATAATGTCATGCGATTTTTGCGTTTGCTTTCTTCAGCCGAAGGATATAATCTCAGTTTGCGTCATCTTTCTTTATCCACCTGTGGTTTGGTAGACAGAATTTATGAGCTTGCAGAACAAAAGCTGGGGCTCACCCTTTCCATCTCACTGCACGCACCGAATGATGAGATTAGAAGCCAGACAATGCCGATTAACAATCGTTATTCCGTGGACGAGCTTTTATGTGCGTGCAGATATTACTTTGAAAAAACAGGAAGAAGAATTTCCTTTGAATATGCCCTGATCGAAGGGGTCAATGATGAGATAAGCCATGCAAACGAACTGGCAGCCCGATTAAAGGGAATGGTGGCTCATGTTAACCTTATTCCGGTCAATCCTGTAAAAGAACGAGGATTTAAACGGGGCTCCAGACAGCGCATTGAAGCTTTCCAAAAGGCATTGGAATCAAAAGGCATCAATGCAACGGTCAGAAGGGAGCTGGGGACGGATATCAATGCCGCCTGCGGACAGCTTCGCAGAGAGTATGACCAGCAGCGGGGTCATGGGGAGGTAGAATCGTGATTAAGTTTATGGGGGCAACCGATACCGGAAAGATGCGACATCAAAACCAAGATGCCTTTATCTGCCGCAAGGTCGGAGAAAATACCGGATATGCCATTGTTTGTGATGGTATGGGCGGAGAAAAGGCAGGAGATATCGCCAGTTCCACTGCCTGCCAGATGATTGAAAAATTTTTTCATCGGGACATCACAGAACAGATGAGCGAAGCGGCAGCCAAGGCAGTCATTTTTTCTGCAATCAGTGCGGCAAACGCAAAGGTTTACTCAATGTCAAAAGAAAATCCAGACTATCATGGAATGGGCACAACACTGGTGCTCGCAGTTATCATTGAAGAACAGATGCACATTGTAAATATCGGTGACAGCCGTATTTATATGGTAGAAAAAAAGGCAGTAAAACAGCTGACTAGGGACCACACCTTGGTTCAAAACCTGATTGACCGTGGAGAAATCAGCGAAGAAGAAGCGGTTAACCATCCAAAAAAACACTATATCACCCGAGCAATAGGGGTGGGAGATACACTGGACATTGATTATCAGATGTATGAACTGAAAAAAGAAAGCGTTGTTTTGTTGTGTACAGATGGACTCTCCAATTATTTAAGGCTTGAGCAGCTGCCGGAACTGTTGAAAAGCTGCATTCGTAAGAACAGCATTCAGGAGCTGATCGACTACGCCAACAACCAGGGCGGTTCTGACAATATTACAGCAGTAATGCTGTATCGCAAATAATCGTCCGTATTGCAGGAGGCACTGTTACATGGATAAATACATTGGAAAGAAACTTGATGGACGCTATGAGATACGAGAGTTGATCGGCGTTGGTGGAATGGCAAATGTTTACAAGGCTTTTGACGTTTTGGAAAACCGTGTGGTTGCAGTCAAGATCCTTCGTGAAGAGTATATGGATAATGACGAATTTATGCGCCGTTTCCGCAACGAGTCCCGAGCAATCTCTTTGTTGAACCACCCAAACATTGTAAAGGTATATGATGTTATCTTTTCTAATCGCATACAGTCTATTGTGATGGAATACATCAACGGAATTACATTAAAAGATTATATCGATCAGGAACACGTCCTTCGTTGGAAAGAGGCACTTCATTTCACTGTCCAGATTTTAAAAGCCCTTCAGCATGCACACGATAAAGGAATTGTGCATCGTGATATTAAGCCGCACAACATTATGCTGCTGTCGGATGGAACCATTAAAATTACCGATTTTGGCATTGCGAGATTTTCACGCAGCAATACCAAAACCATTACCGATAAAGCAATCGGTTCGGTGCATTATATCAGCCCGGAACAGGCAAGCGGTGCATTTACCGATGCCCGAAGCGATATTTATTCGGTGGGTGTGATGCTGTATGAAATGCTTACCGGAAAATTGCCGTTTGAGGCAGATTCTTTGGTGTCGGTAGCAATTAAGCAAATCCAAAGTCAAGCGGTACTTCCTCGCCAGATCAATCCTGAAATTCCGGCAGGACTTCAGGACATTGTGATGCGTGCTATGCAGAAAGATGCTGCACAACGCTATCAATCTGCTGCGGAAATGCTGCATGATATTGACGAGTTTAAGAAAAATCCAGATATTGTTTTTTCTTATAAATATGAACAACCGGCTCAGGTGCATATTCAAAATGAGATGCGCCATCAGCAGGATGAAATTGTAATGAATAGGGAATTGAAGTCGATGAAAAAAGAACGAGTTTCCAAAAATAGAAAAGAACAGGATTATCAAGAAAGAAAACCACTTCCGGTCATTCCGGTGATGGCAGGAATTGCATTTGCCTTTTTGTTGGCAGCGTGCGTCTTTATTGGTATGCTGTTTGTAGTGAACAAGCCATTTGAGCAGGTAAAAAATGCCAAAGTTCCCGATTTATTGGGAATGAATTACGAAAGTATCAAAACAAAATATTCAGGAAAATTTAAAATAGAGGTAGAAGAAAAGGCTCCAAGCAGTTTGTACGAGGAAGGAAAAATTTATGAACAAACTCCTGACCCGGGAAAAACAGTAAAGGAAAACTCTATTATAAAAATTAAAATAAGCACAGGAAAACAGGTCATTGTTTTGGATAACTATATCGGAAAAGATTCCACAGAGGTATTCCGTGATCTAAGCAAAAAGAATATTACCTGGACCGAAACAGAAACTTATTCCAATGAGTATGAGGCAGGCACCGTAGTAAAGACTGCTCCGGAAGCAGGAGAAGAAGTTTCTGAGGGCGATGAAGTCAGTGTATATGTTAGTTTGGGTTCTCAGGAACAGAATCAGAGTGTTCCGCTGCTGGTAGGGATGAACTTCCATGAAGCAAAAACTTTGCTTTCAACTAAGCGTTTGAGAATTGAATGTATAGAAGAAGTAAAACCGCAAACCGACGAAGATAATAATCCGATTCCTGGATCTCAGGCACCGGGAACTATTTTGGAACAAAGTCCAAGCGAGGACGCTCTGGTTCCTGCCGGAACAGTCATCAAAGTAAAGGTAATGGGCGGAAATGGCTGGGAAGACCCGAACAAGCCAAAGCAGGTAAAAATCAGCTTT
This sequence comes from Negativibacillus sp., assembly GCA_020024325.1. Lineage (GTDB taxonomy): Bacteria > Bacillota > Clostridia > Oscillospirales > Ruminococcaceae > Negativibacillus. The sequence continues at coordinate 26,124 of JAHHTY010000010.1, read as the reverse complement.
GACTTGCCAAGAGGTAGCGGCAGGGTACATGTTCAGACCTTTGTGGATGGAAAAGAAACCGGATATGGCGACCCGGATCTATCCAGACAGTCAACATGGACAACAAAACCAAGCGGCAAAGGCGATGCGAAGGTAGAAATTCGTATTGACGGAAAAACTTACCTCACCTATGATGTCAATTTTGACAGTGGTTCTGTTGTACCAACCACAGATATGCAGGCACTGGGAGAATTTTTGAGCAATCAGGAAAGCGATGACTCCGATACAGAACCTTTACCGGATGATGAAGATAACTAACAGAGAACAAAAACAGCCTTTAAGCTCACCTTTCGGGCTTGAGGGCTGTTTTCTCCAACAGAAAAAGATGGGATAGTTATCGCCTTTTGCTAAAGGATTTGTTATAATAATGGATAGAAGAGAAAATTTACAGGAGGGAAGGTCGCATTGACAGAGCAGAATATCAGGGGAAGAATTGTAAAATCATTGGGCGGATTTTATTATGTTGCCGATGAACAGGACAAGGAAAACATCATCGAGTGCAGAGCAAGAGGCGCATTTCGTCAACAAAATATTAAGCCCTGTGTGGGCGATTGGGTAAGTGTCGAGCTGACTTTGCAGGGAAAAGGCTATGTTGTGGAAATAGAATCAAGGAAAAACAGTTTGGTTCGTCCTCCACTTGCAAATCTCGATCAACTGATTCTGGTGGTGTCGATTGCAGACCCTGCCCCCAACACCTTTGTTTTGGATAAATTGATTGCAATTGCAGAATATCAGCAAATTGAACCGGTAATTGTAGTTACAAAATGCGACCTTGCTGACCCAACAGAGTTTATGCAGATATACCGTAAAGCGGGTTTTGAAGTGTATGAAACCAAAAGTCTGGAACATGAGGGAATCAAGGAAGTACTGGAAATTATGAAAGGAAAAACCAGTGCGTTTTGCGGAAACTCCGGTGCGGGAAAATCCACTCTGCTCAATGCAATCGATCCACGGTTGAGTTTGGATACCGGCGACATCAGTCAAAAATTGGGAAGAGGACGCCATACCACTCGCCATGTAGAACTCTTTGAGCTGCCAAACGGCGGTGTGGTAGCAGATACTCCGGGATTTTCTGCGGTAGATTTGGAGAAGTTTCAGATTATTTTAAAAGATGAGTTGGCAGATTGCTTCCGAGAGATGCGCTCCTATGAAGGAAAATGCCGATTTAGGGGTTGTTCCCATACAAAAGAAACCGGCTGTGCTGTTTTGGAAGCGGTAAAGAATGGAGAGATTTCCCAAAGCCGTCATCAAAGTTATCTTAATTTGTACGAGCAGGCAAAAAATATTAAGGAATGGGAAATCGGACGTTAGTAACCCTTAACAAAACAGACAGCGAAAGGGGTTTACATCTATGAGAAGATGTGTGATTTTTGGAGGCGGAGAGATTACAGACCTGCGCTATACCGAAGGTATTTTGCAAAAAGAGGATTATATCATCTGTGCAGACCGAGGATATGCTTACTGTTCCATGATGAATTTGATTCCGAATCTGGTGTTGGGAGATTTTGACTCATATAATGGTCAAATTAACCCCTCATGTGAGATTTTAAGTTATCCTGTTGAAAAAGATGATACTGATACAATGCTTGCAGTAAAGGAAGCCATTCGCCGAGGTTATCATGAGATTATTATGGTGGGAATGTTGGGCGGTAGATTAGACCATACCCTGGCAAATATCCAAACAGTGGTTTATGCTGTGCAGCATGGGGCATCTGCATGGATTATGGATAAAAGCTGTCGTATCACCGCTTTGCATGATGGCCAAAGCCTTGGTGTTGGCTATGAAAGAGGTTTTCACTTTTCCGTTTTTTGCCATACAGATAAAGCAGAAGGTGTTTTTATCCAAAATGCAAAATATGAACTGGAAGATGCACAGATTACCAACGGTTTTCCCATCGGTGTCAGCAATTCATTTCTTCCCGGGGAAGATGCAGTTATCAGTGTAAAAACAGGAACATTAGTTATTGTGGCAAATCAGGGAGAATAAATCACAAAACCATGCCTCCTGACATAGTATACAGCAAAAGCCTGTGTGCTAAACTTTATAAGGAGGTCATCGGAATGAAGGTCGTTGTCATTAAAAGCCCAAAAATTGTTTCAGGTATTTTGAGATTGATTTTTAAAATACATAAAGACGAAGAAAGCGTTTAACAATAAAGCGATTGATGGGCACAGGGGAAAAATTTTTCCCTTGTGCTCCAAAGATTTAAAGTAGAGAGGAAAACAATATGAACTGGACAGAAGTAAAGATTTATACCACAAGCGAAGGAATCGAACCGTTAACAGGCAGCCTTCTGGATTTGGGAATCCAAGGTTTTATGATTGAAGATGCACAGGATTTTGATGAATTCCTGCACGATACCACCCCTCACTGGGACTACATCGACCAAGAGGTTATGAAGAAGATGAAAAACTGTGAAACCAGTGTTACCATCTACATTGCGGACAACCTTCAAGGGATGGAAGAGATGGCAGCAGCAAGAGAGATTCTTGCCCGTTTAAAGAATCAGGATCCAGAGGGAAAATATGGACGTCTGGAAATGGAAATGAATAATGTAAACGAAGAAGACTGGTCCAATGCGTGGAAAAAATATTACCATCCGGTCAGAGTCGGCGAGCACTTGGTGGTTTGCCCTTCATGGGAAGAATATGATAAAAAACCGGATGATGTAATGCTCACCCTGAATCCGGGAATGGCGTTCGGAACAGGTACACATGACACCACAAGATTGTGTATGGAACTGCTGGAAAAGTACATCACTCCAGAAGATTGCGTTTTAGATGTAGGCTGCGGAAGCGGAATCCTCGCTATTACCGCTGCACTGCTTGGTGCAAAGGATATTAAAGGCTGTGATATTGATGAGGTTGCAGTAAAGGTTGCAGGTGAAAATGCAGCAATGAACGGTGTGAGTGACCGCATTGCTTTCCATCGTGGAGATTTAACAAGCCAGGTGGAAGGCAGCTTCCAGTTGATTTGTGCTAATATCGTAGCGGATGTCATCATCCGTTTGAGCGATGATGTAGGAAAATATTTAGCCAAGGGAGGAACTTTTATTGCCTCCGGTATCATCGACACCAGAGAGCAGGATGTGCAAGAAGCTCTGGAGAAAAATGGCTTTGAAGTTATTGAAAGAAGAATTTCCGGTGGTTGGGTAGCATTGGCTTGCAAAGCAAAGTAAACAGGAGAAAAAAGATGCCTAGATTTTTTACCGAAACAATTTCTGAAAGTGCAGGAACCATCACAGGAGATGATGCAAAACACATTTCTCGTGTACTGCGCATGAAAATTGGTGATTCATTGACAGTGTGCGACACAAAAGGCAGTGACTATGATTGTATGATAGAATCAGTGAGTGACCAGCAGGTAGCACTAAAAGTTTTGCGTGTCTATCAAAGTGAAAGCGAACCTAGTGTCAAGGTACATTTATATCAGGCAATGCCCAAAGGGGACAAGCTCGAATTGATTATTCAAAAGGCAGTAGAGCTTGGCGTTGACAGTGTTACACCGATTATGACAAAAAGATGTGTTTCCAAACCGGATCCAAAATCGATGACAAAAAAGCTGGAGCGTTATAATAGGATTGCATTGGAAGCTGCAAAACAAAGCGGAAGAGGAAAAGTTCCCAAAGTTTTACCGATGCTGGAATATAAAGAAGCATTGTCCGAGATACAAAAAAGCTCTTGTCCAATTTTATTTTATGAAAATGCAACTGCTCCGGCAAAAGAGGTTATCGCTCAGGGAAATCAAAAGCATGATATTTCTGTTTTAATTGGCTCCGAGGGTGGATTTGAAGAAGAAGAAGTGGCTCTTGCAAAGCAAAGCGGCTGCCATGTTCTTTCGTTGGGAAAACGAATTTTAAGATGTGAAACAGCACCTTTGGCAGCATTGGCAATCATTATGTTTGAAACAGGAAATATGCAGTAAAAATAAAGGTGATGTTAAAATGAGTGTCAAAACCATAGCAACACTGTTGCTGATTGCATTGATGGGTGTAAGCACCACAGTAGGTGTCATTTTGACAGGAGAGAGAGAACAAAAACCGTCTGCATCACAAAATCAAACTCAGCAGGAACAGCAGACCCAACAGTCAGACGGCAAGTTGGAAAAAGAACAAAAAGAAAAAAATAATTATAAAAAATTGGCAGAAGATTTTGCAAAAGAAAAAGAGGAATACTATTTACTTTTGGCAAATCCGGATACACCTCTGCCGAAAGAGTATAACCCGGAAACCGATACGGTTCAGGGCGGATTTGTGATGGACTCCAGAGTGGCTCCGGCAGCGAAAGAGATGATTGAAGCTGCGGCACAGGATGGTATTGAACTGATGGTTTGTTCGGCATATCGCTCCATTGATAAGCAGACAACCTTGTTTAATAATATGAAACAGGATTATCTAAATCAGGGAATGAGTGAAGAAAAAGCTTACGAAAAAACAGCTTCTGCTATTGCAATTCCCGGAACCAGTGAACATCAAACAGGGCTTGCTGCGGACATTGTCACGCCAACTCACCAGACATTGGACCCACAGTTTGCTCAAACCGAGGCAGGAAAATGGCTGACAGAACACGCACATGAATATGGATTTATCCTGCGTTACCCCAAGGACAAGCAGGATATCACGAAAATAATCTATGAGTCATGGCATTTCCGTTTTGTGGGCAAAACACATGCAAAGCTAATGAAAGAAAGCGAGCTGTGTCTGGAAGAATATTTACAGCAAGAAGTTCCGAAAGGTTATACCGGTATCAAGGACCCATTTGAAGATCCGGAAGAAGAGAAACCTTCGGAAAAAGATGGAAATTCCACAAAGGAGAAAGATTAACATTCTCTTATCAGGATTGGAGGAAAAAGCGTGCGCAAAAAAAAGCTGAGGACATCGGATATTTTTGAAAAGGTGTGTGTCCAGCTGATTTTTTTGCTGTCTGCTGTTTTGGTGCTTTTGTTGGGAATTCGGACAGCAGGCAAGACGATAGAATTTGCACAGGCAGAAAAGATTGAAATTATCAATAATATGGTAGAAGGTTTGAGCGAAAGCTCAAAGATGAAGGTACAAAGTAAAAAACTTCAGAATACAATTTATAAGTATCTGGAGGCATTTGTCAAAGCGGTAGCCGGGTTTGAATTTATGCCACGCAATGATGTTACAGTGCTGCCGCAGATTATTAACTCTCTGCCGGAAGAAACAGAAATTCTTTCTTTTGTTTACCATGGAAGAAATTTAACGATACGAACTTCCCAGTCCAATCCAATACCCGTGATAGAGATGGCAGAAAACTTGGAAAAACGGATTAAAAAACCGGAAGAATTTGAAAAAGTAGTGTATAGCTATTACATTGATGATAATCATCGCTGTATTGCAGAAATTACCCTGATTGCCCATCACTATGACGAAAACGATTTGGGAGATGAGTTGGAAAAACGATTTTTCCCAAATCGCAGTGAAAAAACTCAACAGGAGGAATAATAATGGAAAAAGCAAAGATGGACAGAATCAGCGAATTATCTCGAAAATCCCGAATCCAGGAGCTGACTGCTGAAGAAAAGATCGAACAGCAAGCACTGCGTCAGGAATATATCGAGAGCATGAGAAGCAGCCTGAGAGCAACCCTGCAAAATACAGTGATTGTGCATCCGGACGGCACAAAAGAAAAGGTAAGCGAAAGAGCAAAGAAAAAGAACGAAAAACAGTAATCACAAAAAGCAAGCAGAGCACTTAAAATCTCTGCTTGCTTTTTGTGATATCGTCTAATTTTTTATAAAAGAAGATTGATAAATTGAAATGTAGGACAGTATAAATTACGATACTTGGGGTGATAACTTTCCGATGGTCGAGCCACGGTTATTTTTACGATATCTCCAATCATCTTTTTATTCTTTTAATTTTCATCGTTGCAATTACTGTATGGTATTTCAGCATATAATGGTATGCCCTTAAAATATTAAAACGGCAGTCTAAAGTGTATTGCTTTAGACTGCCGTTGTTTATACTACTGTGTTATATGTGTATGTCTAATGTTGTAGGTGATTTTTTCAATTATTCATTTTCCGGTTCAATCAGAGCATAGTCGCCGTCGTGACGTTTATAAACAACATTGATTTCATTACTGGTTGCATTGCGGAATACGAAGAATTGATGATCCAACATATTCATTTGGAGAATGGCTTCTTCTACTTCCATTGGTTTTACAGCAAATCGTTTTGTTTTTACAACCCTGTATTCGTCGGGCTCGTACATTTCTTCCACAAATTCTGGTGTAAAGGAAGCAGATTTCATTCTTTTTTCCAGTTTATTCTTATTCTTTACAATTTGGCGGAATAAGGAGTCGACAACTGCTTCCAGAGCATCTTCACGCTCATCGGCAGTTCTTTCGGCACGGAAGAAAAGTCCCTCTGATTTAATTGTGACTTCGACGGTTTCATGATCACCGGAATGAATAACGGTTACCTGTGACTGTGCATTGTCGCCGAAGAAGCGGTCAAATTTGGAAAGTTTCTTTTCAACTCTTGCACGGAAAGAATCTTTGATACTAGTGTTTCTAGCGGTGATGTTAATCTTCATCATTTCAACCCCTTTTGCGATAACGTACAAAATAATTAACATATGTTAAATTTATTTTGTTTAGATTATTATACTACTTTCTTTATCAAAGGTCAATAAGGGGAAGAAAAAAATCCGTATTTTTTATGTAACGGAATATAAGATAAAATTTTAATTATCAACATGATTTTATATCACTTGATTATTTTCCATCACAATAGGTTCTAATTCGGTGTCATCTCCATATAGGTCTAATCTGCTTAATAAATATTTTTTTAGCTCTGTACGGTCATGGAATTTTGTCGCTTGAAATGGGAATAGAGGTCCATATTTTTCTATAAATAATAAACCATCATCGGTTTGAGCTAAAACTCCCGTATGTCCTACAAAACGAACATTGTCAAAAGAAGAGTGAAGATAAACAGTAATAAGAGAAAGTCCATCACTGTTTATTTCGATTTCACGTTCTTCCCAAGCGGTTTTGATTTTTTGCAGGTGTTGCTCTAAGGTGGAAGCATCATCAAGTGGCACCCAGTTAAATAATGTAATAAAGTTTGATTTTTCATCATCATTTAAATAAAACGGTTCGTAAGTGTCTATTGCTTCAATATCAAAGATTAAAAAAGTATCATCATCCAGTTGCTTTTGATTTGTGCTGATCATATTTTTCATCAGCAAATAGCTTGTTAATCGGCAATTTGCTTCCGGTAGTATAAAACCGTCATCTTCCTCTTTGTTTTTGATGATGACGCCATTGTACCCAACACCGTTTTCTTCCATAGGATGAAATCCGTTTGGAAGAGCAGATGATGTTATGCGGGAATTAAAATCATCAATCCATGAAATGAGGGTGTCAGATTGTTCTGGTGTAACTCCATGATCATCTAAAATTTTAGTCACTTCTTTTTGTGTGGACAAATCAACTAAATTGGAATATAGGACATCTTTTTGGTTTATTAAATCGTTATTTTGTGGCTGTGTGTCAATGGTTCTTCTGCACCCTGAAAATAAAAGGGGAATGAAAAGAAATGCCATTATTTTTGTTAATGTTTTTTTCATTGTTTATCTCCTGTTCATTTCTAATGACTCTAGTGGTTTATATTTTAATATAAAGAAAAACAGAAAGCAAGCAGTATAATTTACAAAGAAGGTTGCAATCGAGGGTTAAACTTGATATGATTAAAAGAGATTTAAAAAGGCATAGAATCAATAACGAGTAAGGTAAAATCATTCACGCTGGGCACATTTCTGAGGATATGCGGTACAGCGGCAAGAGGTTATATTTTAAAGGAGAATCTTTTTGAAAGTAGTATTGTCAGCTCCATGCCATTTTGGTTTAGAGAGTGTATTAGCTTCTGAAATCCGCAGAATGGGCGGAGAAAATCTGGAGGTCACCGACGGCAGAATCAATTTTGAAGGCGACGAAAACATGATTGCCAGAGCCAATATCGGACTGAGAACCGCCGAACGTGTTCAGCTGGTATTGGGCAGGTTTGAGGCACGCAGCTTTGAAGAATTGTTTCAGGGTGTTAAAAAAATTCCATTTGAAGATTATATCGGTAAAAAGGATGCCTTTCCTGTAAAAGGCGGTTGGTCGCTGAAATCACAGCTGTTCAGTATCTCTGACTGTCAATCCATTATAAAAAAAGCGATTGTTACCCGTTTGCAGGAAGTTTATCATCTCAACTGGTTTGAAGAAACGGGGACAACCTATGCAGTAGAGTTCGGTATCAATCGAGATCAAGTTATGATTACGTTAGATACCACCGGTGTAGGTCTGCATAAACGTGGCTACCGTAAAAATGCTGTTCTTGCCCCAATCAAGGAAACACTTGCAGCAGGAATTATCGATTTAGCCCATGTTTATCCGGATACCCAGCTGTATGACCCGTTTTGTGGTTCAGGAACGATGTTGATTGAGTCGGCAATGCACGCAATGAGAATTGCACCGGGACTGAGAAGAAGATTTGCAGCAGAACAGTGGGGTTGGCTTGGACAAAACGTTTGGCAGCAGGAGCGTCAGCGTGCATTCGATTTTATTAAACGTGATACCACCTTCCGTGCTTATGGCAGCGATATTGACCCACAAGCAGTAGAACTTGCACAGTATAATGCAAAACAGGCAGGCGTGGGAACAAGAATCGAAATTGTGCAGCGTGATGTAAAAGATTTTTATATTCCAAAAGAAAAAGGTGTCGTTATCTGTAACCCACCATACGGCGAGCGTTTGTTGGACCTAAAGACAGCACAGGAAATTTATAAAACAATGGGCGAGGTGTTCAGTCAGGGATACCCACACCGCTATTATATCATCAGCCCGGATATGGAGTTTGAAAAATCCTTTGGTACAATGGCAGATAAACGAAGAAAACTGTATAATGGTATGATTCCATGTCAGTTGTATATGTATTTTAAGGAACAGCATCAACCGGCAGCAAAACCATCTGTAAAAGCTCCATATAAAAAATCAAAAAGAGGATAAGAAAAAAATTCTGATAATAACAAAAGACGGCGAATAATTTTTATCTAAAATGTTCGCCGTCTTTCTTATAAACCAATATTTTTGCAGAAGAAAAGAAAGGATTCTATATGTATAGAAAATATAATATAACGGTCTTAATCTATCTTCTCCCTTTCTTATTTATCCCAATGGGTTTGATTCTTTTATTTAGTCAAGAAACATCCAACGCAGAAAAGTTTTTTTCATTTAATATTATCAGTGCGGGGGTATCTTTGCTGTATTGGATTTTGTATCCAAAGATTTGGAAAAAGGAACATCCAAAGGCAGACAGAATTTTTTGGCTGAATATGATTACGGTATTTCAATTTTGGATTTTATTTCCCATTTATATGCACGTTTCGGATAGATGGAGAAACAAGATAGATAAAGTTTGCAAGTGGTTTTTTATTGCCATAGGAGGGTATTTAGTGCTTGCACTGATACTTAGCTTTGGAGCAGCATTTCTGAGAGAGTTATTGTAAATTTTACAGAAGGGGTTTTTATGAAATATGCAGAATGATTTACTTGCTAACTTAAACAGCTTGCATACCACAGAATTGGGGGAGATTCGGATTCAAAAAAATCTTGCCTTCACTATCGACAATGTGATTCAGTGGTGCAGAGAAAAAATCTTGAGTCCAAACGCAGTTTTTACAAAAAAAGGTAAAAACTGGTATGTAGAAATTGACGACTTTATCATTACAGCCAATGCCCACAGCTATACGATAATTACTGCACATCGTCAAAAAAAGATGTTGAAAAATTAGTAAGTTAAAATTTTTATTTATGTTCATTTTCAGCTTAAAAATTTACATATAACGGGAAAATATTGGTATGTACAATCAAAAATCCATATATGCAAAACAAACCGATTGATAGGACGATTAAAAGAAGATTCATAGAAAATTCAGAAAAAACTTCGTGCATAAAAACAAAGATACAAGAAAAAAAGATTATCAACACAAGCAAGCACAAAAGAAAAAGATGGAAAGCAGGGTTGGTTGTACAAGAACTGAGATAAGCACAGCTAAACCAAATATAAGACAGTAAAAAGGAAAGTGCAAGCATCTTAAAAAAATCATGCAGTAAGTTCATGGGTAACACAGCCTTTCTTTATCGACAAGATATTTACAGTTTAAAATGTAATGCAACTTTTGTCAAATAAAACGAAAGAATCAGAAAGAAATGCTGATATAAAATTCTCAGCTTGACGAAAGAAAACGCAAAATTTATAATGAGTATGAAAAGAATCAATTTACAATAATTAGAAAAGAGAGAAGCATGGCAGAAATATATCCTGTAAAAATAATAGCAAGAATACACAGTGATTTTCCGTCTAAATTTGGAATTCCACGGCAAAGCGGATTGGTAGAGAAGTTACAGTCGATGATTGTCTTTGAACCGGAATATCGAAATCCGCAGGCACTGCGAGGATTGGAAGATTTTTCACATATCTGGCTGATTTGGCAGTTTTCTCAGGCAGTAAGAGATGACTGGTCACCAACAGTGCGTCCGCCAAAGCTTGGCGGAAATATCCGTATGGGAGTGTTTGCCACTCGTTCCCCCTTTCGTCCCAATGCGATTGGACTGTCTTCAGTGAAGCTGGAGAGAATCGAAAAACATCCGCAGTATGGGCACGTTTTATGGGTGTCAGGAGCAGATTTGATGGACGGTACACCGATTTTAGACATAAAACCGTATTTGCCTTATACCGACAGCCACCCACAGGCGACGGGAGGATTTACAGACGAACTGCATCTTAACCCATTAAAGGTATGTATTCCGGAAGTATGGAAAGAAAAAATACCTTCAGGCCAGCTGGAAGGATTGATGGGGGTACTGGAACATGATCCCCGACCATCTTACCAACATGACCCTGAGAGGGTATACGGATTTTTCTTCGGAAATATGGAAATCAGCTTTACCGTTTGTGATAATGTCCTCACTGTATGCAGGGTAGAAGTTAAAAGTAAATAAGATAAGCACAGGAGCATATCAAACTTTGATATGCTCCTGTGCTTATAAAAGAAAATAGCTTAAACTGTCGGAAGTTGCAACTCTGTTCGGTTTGATTTACATACCTTCTCCTTTTTTATGTAGAGGATAGATAAGAGAAGATACTTCATCGTTATTACAAAATAGATTCCTTGCAGCCCCAAAAATCCAGACGCTATAATAACCCCAATACCGGTTAGTATTGTGGTAATAGCCGTACATAGAAAAACGTACTTATCTTTATTGATTCCCTGAAGATACTCCATATATATTTGACAAAATACTTTTGGAAAAATGGGTAAAAATGCAAACAGCATCATAGCAGAAGCAGCAGAAACAGCAGCGGAATCTGTGACAAGCCAATACATGACAGGAATTCTAAATATAAAGGTTACAGTGCAAAGAATGAACATAACGGCAACAGTAAAGATGCTTCCGCATTTGAGATATTTTCTTGCAAGATTAACATTTTCGGCAGCCTTTTGCTGAAGAGCATATACCTGTATCGACGTTGCATATGCATAGATAAAAACCGAAATAATTGAAATGAGGGAATCCAGCAAGTTGTAAACAGCCATTTGCTCAATTTTCAGTCGGGAAACAGCTGCACCCAGAATAAGTGAAAATAAAGTTCCTTCCAAAAATTCCTGCCCGAAAAGAGTGGGGTATAAGAGAAATAACTTTTTCCCCACAGTTAAATATCCTTCTTTTTTCATCTTTATCCGGATTTTTTGTTTAAAGTATGGGATTTGATAGACCAGCAATCCAGAACTTAACCCGATTACGCTTCCCAAAGCAGCCCCGGCAGTTCCAAGTTCAGGCATCCCCATATAGCCATATACAAGACAAATATCAAAAAACAAATTTACAACGGTGGACACAACTGTACTGAAAAAAGAAATTTTCGTACACAACTTATTTCTATAATAGGCAGAGTATAGAAAAGTCAGCATATTCAGCATGACAGTAAAGATATTCGGGTAAAAATATGACAGCAATTCTTCAAGGTAAGCCCCTTTTTGCCCATATACGATTTGAAAGAAACTTTTTCCACCCGCAAAACAAATTATGATAAATGCTCCACTGATTAAAATGGCGATTTGTTTGCTTACTATAAACAATTTCTCAAATTCCGTGTTATTGCCTTTTCCTTTTTGCTTTGCCGCCAGGATATTAAAGGCAACAGACAGCACACCAAATGCACCTGTAATTTCATAAATTGGTGGGGCAACCACGCCTATAAGAGCAAACCCTTCAAGTGAGTAATGACCTATAATCGCTTTATCCAAAATTTCAAAGATATTCAGCAATAGATAATTCAATAAAATAGGATAAGCAAGTTTGTTTATATTGTATATTATGTTTTTATTCATATTAGTTCTCCTTTTCTATTTTAAAAATGATAAGGAGAATATCTGTTCAGCCTATTCTCCCAATAGGCTGAAAGCACACGCATATTCCACTTTAATGCCTTCTTTCTATGATTTTATGGTTGATTGAAAACGAGTATCGAATAAAAAAGATGGGTTGTTAATTGTATTTAGCAACCATATTTTTAACTATTTTTCTTAAAAAAAGCGGTCGATGTTTTCAACTGTTTTTTTAGTCAGACGTTGGATTGCCTGATAAGAACCGCCGGAATATCCACCAAAGCAGCTCACATTTTCAAATTCTTTTAAGGAAGGATCGCCCAGTGCCATATCACTGTCGCAGAAATAGTAGTTATCTTTATGGGCAAGCCAATTTTTTAAGGCATTTATATCACTTGCGGGGGTTAATCCTGTATTAAAAAGTATACGGTGATTGCCGAAAGTTTTAAACTCATCCTCGTTTAAAATGGTGACAAATTTGTTTAGACAGGTACAGATACAGATATTCTTTTCCAGCAGTTCTTCTAAAGAAAGGTAAGCGATTCCTTCTGCCTCAATTTCCGGTTTATGGCTGCGGCTGTAATAGCTTACATCTGCTCCAAAAAATTTTAAAGAACGGGCAACCACCTTGCCTGTGGCACCCATACCGATAATGCCAACAGGAAATCCTGTCAACTCCAGTTTCTGCTCTCCCCAGCGTTTTCCGTTAAAGCCGTGAAGCAAAGAGGCAAGCTGCGATACAACATATTCGCCAACACCGGCATCGCCATAGTCAGATACACCGTAAACGACAATCCCGTGTTTTTTTGCACAGCGGATATCAACGCTTGCACTGTTTTCATCATACAGACTGCAACACATACCGATATAGCGAAGTTTAGGGCAATGCTCAATAATATTTTCGGTAATCTGTGTGGTTAGGGTAACCAAAATACCGTCAGCATCTTTAGCACGGCGAATAACCTCTTCTTCAGAGGAAGGAATATCATCATAGCAGATAAATTCCTCTGCACGTTTTGCAAACTCTTCATTTGCTCCCGGAGCAAGATTCAGTGCTTCAACAGCAACTAAACGTTTAAACATGGCATCTTACCTCACTTATAAAAATAAATTGGGCAGAACAAGGGAATAAAACAGCCCTATTCTTATTTGAGTTTACACACTATTGAGAAATCAGTCAAGATAATTTTAATGAAAATAAAAATCAGCAGTAAAATTTTGTAAAAATTTTACTTAGAAAAAAGACCTTTGCCATTGGCAAAGGTCTTTTTTGTATACTATAAAATATTTTAATTACTTTTTAGCAACCAGTTTTTTAGTGTGTTCAAATACCTGTTCTGGTGTAACGTCTTTTCTCTGAGCAACACCGGTTTCGATTGCTTTTTGAGCAACATATTTAGCAACGATCGGAGCAACACGTGGGTCAAATGGAGATGGGATTACATACTCGGCGTTAAGCTCTTCTGGAGTAACCAGATCAGCAATCGCATAAGCAGCAGCCAGCTTCATTTCTTCGTTGATTTTTGTAGCACGAACGTCCAAAGCGCCACGGAAGATACCTGGGAAAGCAAGCACGTTGTTAACCTGGTTCGGGTAGTCGGAACGACCGGTACCAATAACAGCTGCACCTGCTTCTCTGGCAAGAGCAGGCTCAATTTCTGGAGTTGGGTTAGCACAAGCAAAGATGATTGGATCTTTTGCCATTGTTTTAACCATCTCAGGTGTGAGAAGTCCAGGAGCGGAAACGCCGACAAATACGTCTGCACCTTTAATAACATCAGCGATGGAACCTGCACGTTTGTCTTTGTTTGTAATTTTGGACATTTCAACCTTAACATCGTTAAGACCGTCACGTCCTTCATAGATAGCGCCCTGACGGTCACAAAGAATTGCGTCAGCAACACCTGCGGTAAGAAGCAGTTTTGTAATAGCAATAGCTGCTGCACCAGCGCCGCTTACAACAACGTTAACATCCTTGATGTCTTTGCCAACAACTTTGAGGGCGTTTACAAGACCTGCAAGAGTAACAATGGCAGTACCGTGCTGGTCATCGTGGAATATCGGAATATTGCAGATTTCTTTGAGCTTCTGTTCAATATAGAAACATTCCGGAGCTTTGATGTCTTCGAGGTTTACACCGCCGAAAGTTGGCTCCATCATTTTAACGGTTTTAATAATTTCATCAGGGTCCATGGTGTCAAGGCAGATTGGGAAAGCGTCAACGCCTGCAAAGGATTTAAACAGAACTGCTTTACCTTCCATAACAGGCAGACCGGCACCGGCACCGATATTGCCAAGACCCAGAACTGCGGTTCCGTTGGTAACAACAGCTACCATATTGCCTTTGGAGGTGTATTCATAAATGTTTTCATAATCTTTGTGAATTTCACGGCATGGTTCAGCAACACCTGGAGAATATGCAAGGGACAGGTCATCTGCGCCATTCAGCGGTACTTTGCACTCAACAGAGATTTTACCCTGTGCTTCTTTGTGCAGTTTAAGGGATTGTTCGTAAACGTTCATTTTGGGAATCCTCCTAACTATAATTGTGATCTTTTGCGTCACATGATTCCAAATGCCTGTAAAAAGGATGTGTATGTATAAGAGCCACAGGCAAGCTCCTCCATTTTTGCAAAATAGAAGATTTTCTATGCAAAAAACTTACACTCTTATTTTACTCTTTTTGTCAAAAAAAACGCAATAGAAAAAGCATACAAAGATTTCCCAAAATGATGGACAAATTGCAAAAAAATGAATCAAATCTATCAAAAAACAGGGAGAAATGACAGAAAGCACTTGATTTTTTCTCATCTCCTGCTATAATAAAGACAAATGGTGCAAGATTTGCGTCAAAAACACTTCAAAGATAAATAAACAATAAATAATAAAGAACAGAAGGTTGAAATCATGGAATATCGTATTGAAAAAGACTCCATCGGTGAAAAACAGGTTCCAGTAGATGCTTACTACGGCGTACAGTCTATGCGTGGTTGTGAAAATTTCCACATCACAGGTCAGAGAATGCAGCCGGAATTTATCAATTCTATGGCTGAACTGAAAAAAGCTTGTGCTATTTGCAACTGCAAAGTAGGCGAGCTGGATGAAAAAATCAAAGATGCAATCTGCCAGGCTTGTGACGAAATCGTTGCCGGCAAACTGCATGACCAGTTCCTGTGTGACCCAATTCAGGGTGGTGCCGGTACAACTGCAAACATGACCGCTAACGAAGTAATTGCAAACCGTGCAATTGAAATTCTCGGCGGCACCAAGGGTGACTACTCCATCGTTCATCCAAATGACCATGTAAACAGAGCACAATCTACAAACGATATTTTCCCATCTGCTGCAAAATTGACCGCTGCAAAACTGCTTAAAAAAGCAATTGCACAGGTAGAGCGTCTTGAGGCTGCTCTGGCTCAGAAAGAAGAAGAATTCCACAACATCATTAAAATGGGACGTACACAGATGCAGGACGCAGTTCCGATCCGTCTGGGTGCTGAATTCGGTGCATACCGCAAAGCTATCAAACGTGACATCGTTCGTCTGAACACAGCTTTGGAAGGTATGTATGGTCTGAATATGGGTGGTACAGCTGTTGGTACAGCTCTTAACGCTAACCCAGAATATGTTGATGCTTTGGCTCCGGAAATTGCTAAGATTACCGGTCTGCCGGTTGTAAAAGCAGATGATCTGGTTGACGGTACACAGAACCTTGATGCATACGCATATGTTTCTGCAAGCCTGAAAACCTGTGCAATCTCCTGCTCCAAGATGGCAAACGACTTCCGTCTGATGTCTTCCGGTCCACGCTGCGGCTTCCAGGAAATCAACCTGCCAGCAAAACAGAACGGCTCTTCCATCATGCCAGGTAAAGTAAACCCTGTTATTCCGGAAGTTATGTCGCAGGCTGCATTCTGCATCATGGGCAACGATGTATGTATTACCATGGCTGCTGAAGCTGGTCAGCTCGAATTGAATTACGCAGAACCAGTTCTTTATCATAAACTCTTTGAATCCATCAATGCTCTGGCTGGTGCAGTTGAAACATTCGTTGATAACTGTGTAAGCGGCATCACAGCAAATGCTGATCGCTGCCAGGCTTTGGTTGACGGTTCCGTTGGTATCATCACAGCAATCTGCCCACAGGTTGGTTACCAGTTTGCTGCTGACATTGCTAAGAAAGCAATCAAGACCGGTCAATCCGTTCGTGAACTGCTGCATGAAAGCGGCAAATTCACCGACGAAGAAATCAACAAGATTCTTGACCCACATTCTATGGTATAATCTGTTATACAGATAGCAAAACTCCCGAGCCAAGTGGCTCGGGAGTTTTTTATTTTCGACAATTTATTTCAGACAGGACTTCCCTTTTATAACAGGGTATGATATATTAAAGGAAATAATAAAAGGAGATGACGATGCAATGACATATACACAGCTGCTGAACAATGCACTCGAAATTTTAGACGAAAAAGGAGCAGAGCAGGCATATTGCTTTATGAAAGAAGAAGCACCAAAGGTGAGCAATGCAAATCAAGCACAACTTTACAACTTCACCTACTGCTTTGCAGCACTGTGTGATAAAACAGAAGAAGCAATGGGACTGCTCAAAGAAGCAGTATATAACAAAGGCTTTTGGTATGATTATGAGTATCTGATGGAAGATGAAGACTTATCTGAACTGCGTAAATGCAGTGAGTTTGAAACAATCGCACAGCTTTGTCGGGAACGTCAGGAAGCCGCTCAGGCAGCAGCAAAACCGGTATTGGTGCAGGACAATATCGAGGCAGAAAAACCGTTTATGGTCATTCTGCATGGAGATCAGGAAAATGCAAAAATTACGGCTCCGTTTTGGCAGTCAGCAAAAGAGTTGGGATATGGATTAGGCTTTGCCCAGTCCTCACAGATTCAGGTTTCGGACGGTTACCTTTGGGACGATGAAGAACAGGCAGCAAAAGAAATCGCACATCATTGGGATACACTGGCACAGCAGGGGGCAAAGATGGAAGATGGGGTATTGTGCGGATTTTCTTCCGGCGGCAGAGCTGCGTTTTATGCTGTTGTCAGTGGAGCAGTTGCACCAAAAGCACTGATTTTGTTAGCCCCATGGCTGCCGGAACTGGAAGAATGGACCGAAGACTTGAGTAAGCTGAAATCAGCCGGCACAAAAGTTTATCTTTGTTGCGGAGATGCTGACGAAGATTGTTTTGAGGGAACCGAAGAACTGTTTGAAATTTTAGATGATAACGGTATTGAAGTTTCCTTTAAATTGATTCCGGATCTTGACCACGATTACCCGGAGAACTTTGACCATATTCTCAAGGAGGCAGTTTCTTTTGTTGGGGAGTAATATAGTTTCCGCAAAACAAAATGAACAACAATTTGCAACAAAGGAAGTTGTGGTCGTTGGGTATGACCCACAGTGGAAGATAGAGTTTGAAAAGATAAAAACAATGATCTGTGGATATATCGGGGAATATCTGCAAACAGTCGAACATGTGGGCAGCACCTCGGTCGAAGGGTTAGCTGCAAAGCCGATTATTGATGTGGATGCAGTACTCAAAGATAAAGAAGATTTGCCAAAAGTGATTGAGCAGCTGCAAAAATATGGATATGAGTATCAAGGAGATTTGGGATTGCCTGGCAGGGAAGTGTTTTTCCGAAAAAGAGATTATAATGAGCAAGAAAAAAATGTGATGAAATATCACTTTTATCTCTGCACAAAAGATGCAAAGCCGTATCTTGAGCATATTGCCTTTCGCAATTACTTGCGTAACAACCCGGAAGAACGGGACAAATATCAGCAGCTAAAACAGGAGTTAAGTAAAAGGTATCAGTTTGATGTGGATAGCTACTGTGAGAGCAAAACAGAGTTTGTCCATGCAGCTTTAAAAAAGTGTGACTATTGATGCGTATAAAAAAGAGGAGCTACAGGCTCCTCTTTTTTATATAGAATGCTTTTATTTGTGATGCGGGGACTATATTTGAGATACAATTTCATTGATGATGTGGTGTGCAACTTCTTCTTTGCTCATCAATTCCAGTTCTTTTGTAGCATCTTTTGTAATGATGGTTACAACATTGGTGTCACCGGCAAAACCGGCCCCGGCAACCTTTAGATTGTTTGCGACAATCATATCGGCATTTTTCTTTTCTAACTTTTTGCGAGAGTTTTCCAACATATTTTCGGTTTCCATCGAAAATCCGCAGAGGAACTGTCCATTGGGTTTATGTTCTCCCAGATATTTTAGAATGTCTTGTGTACGTTCCATTTCGATGCAAAATCCGGTGTCGGATTTTTTGATTTTCTCGTCAGCAACGGTTTTTGGTCGGTAGTCTGCAACTGCGGCGGATTTTATGATAATATCCATTTCTGATGCACGAGAGGTTACTTCATCAAACATCTGTTGTGCAGTTTCAATCGGTATCACCTTTACAAACGGCCACGGCTCAAGGGCAGTCTTTCCGGTAACGAGGGTAACATCGGCACCACGCAGCGAACATTCTTTTGCTAAAGCATATCCCATCTTTCCGGTGGAACGGTTGGTATAGATACGCACAGGGTCTACTGCCTCACAGGTTGGTCCGGCGGTGATGAGAACTTTTTTCCCAGAAAGGTCTTTTTTGCGTAGAATTTCCTGGAGAATATGATTGTATAAAAGCTCTTCTTTGGGAAGTTTTCCGGCACCGACATCTTTGCAGGCAAGCATTCCGACAGCCGGTTCGATAATACCGAACCCATAACGACGCAAAGTGGCGATGTTATCCTGAGTGATTGGATTGTTGAGCATATTGGTGTTCATTGCAGGAGCAACTAATTTTTTACATGGACAAGCAAGAACAGTGGTGGAAAGCATATCGTCTGCAATGCCATGCGCCATTTTTGCAATAATGTTTGCAGAGGCAGGGGCAATCATCACAAGGTTTGCACGTTTAGCAAGAGCAACGTGTTCCACGTTATATTGAAAATTGCGGTCAAAGGTATCAACCATGCAGCGGTTATTGCACAGTGTTTCAAAGGTTAATGGTGTGATGAACTGGGTAGCGTTTTGAGTCATAATAACCTGTACATCACAGTGCTGCTTTGCCAGCATACTGGCAAGATTTGCCATTTTATAAGCAGCAATCGAGCCTGTGATACCCAAAACAACGGTTTTTCCTTTTAACATAAAAGCACTTCCTTTTATTTCAATCGGGGAATTGTGTGGCTTTAGTATATCAAAACCAAAAAAGAAAGTAAAGCACTGTAGGGTGACCGGTTAATACATTGATTGTTAGAAAATGAGAAAAAACAGGCTGATTTTAAACAGAGAAATCGACAGCAATTTTTTTACTTGCAATCTATGCCAGAATTCGATATAATGTAGTTTGTTAAAAATAAAGCATTGTATCTCTCGACAAAAAATTGTCAATGGGAGAACAACAGCGAAAGGAAGAATTGAATATGAATTACGCAAGCAAACGAACACAAGACATGGTGAAACTGGCACTGTTTTCGGGAATTATTGTGGTGCTTTCGATGACCCCGTTGGGTTATATCCCATTGGGAGTAATTAAGGCAACGACAATCCACATTCCTGTTATTCTAGGCTCGATTTTACTGGGATGGAAATCCGGGGCAGTTTTGGGAGGTTTATTTGGTCTGACCAGCATGATTACCAATACTGTGACCCCGGCACTGACTTCATTTGTGTTTACACCATTTTATTCTTTGGGGGACGAACACGGCAATTTTTTAAGTTTAATTGTCTGTTTTGTACCACGCATCTTGACAGGAATCCTTCCGTATTTTATTTATAAGGGTTTAAAAAAGCTGTGTAAAAGCGATGTGCTTTCACTGGGTGTGGCAGGATTTTTGGGTTCAATGACAAACACCCTGTTCGTAATGCACTTTATCTATATTTTCTTTGGCAACAGCTGGGGAAAAGCAAAAGGCATTGCACCGGATTTAGTATATAATACCATATTAGGTGTAATTGCAACAAACGGCATACCGGAAGCGATTGTAGCGGCACTGATTACTGCTGCAGTTGGAAAGGCACTGTTAAAATTTTTAGAGAAATAAAGATTTGAATTTTCAAGGATAGAGAATAGGGAAGAGAGGAATCATCAGTGATTTTAGCAGTTGATATTGGCAACAGCAATGTCGTAATTGGTGGATTTGAAAATGATAAAATCGAGTTTACTGCAAGGATAGCTACCGATGTCAGCAGAACAGAGGAACAGTATGCAGTGGAAATTTTTCAGATTCTGCATTTGTATGGATACAGCGCAGAAAAGATGGAAGGGGCTATCATTTCTTCGGTAGTTCCTCCGTTAACCACAATTTTAAAAACAGCTTTGTTTACCATTATCGGCAAAAAACCGCTGGTGGTGGGTCCCGGGCTGAAAACAGGACTGAACATTAAGCTGGACAACCCATCCTCTTTGGGTGCAGACAGAGTGGCAGATACCGTAGCAGCTATCCACGAATATCCGCTGCCTCTTTTAGTAGTGGATATGGGAACAGCAACAACAATGTCAGTCACCAATGAAAAAGAAGAATTTGTCGGCGGTGCAATCATGCCGGGACTTCGCCTTTCTTTGGAAGCGTTGTCAAGCAGGGCTTCCTTGCTGCCGCACATTGATTTGAACGTTCCGAAAAATATTATTGCAAAAAACACAACTGATGCAATGAACAGCGGTATGATTTATGGTACTGCTTCAATGGTAGATGGCATGATTGACCGTATGCAGCAGGAGATGGAGAAACCATTAACAGTGGTTGCAACCGGAGGTTTGTCAAAGTGCATTGTACCGCATTGCACCCATAAAATTATCCAAGATCCAAATCTTTTGCTCAAAGGTTTGAGAATTCTCTATTATAAAAATGCAAAGTAAAATAACGAAAAACGTAATGGAAAAATTTGCTAAAATTTTAGACACAAAGCGACAATTTTGTTCTACTTTTTTATTTACAAAGATAGCAAAAAAAGATATAATAAGAGCAATATCCCCATATTAAAAAAAGAGGAGGCAAATATTATGAAAACAAAACAAATGAAATTGATGGCAGTTATTTTGACAGCAATTGTATTGGTTACATCTCTTGCAGGATGTGGAATGAACAAAGATAAAGCAATTGCTGAGATGGAAAAAGCTTTAAAAGCAAGTTCATCAATTGACAGCGGGAAAATGAAAGCGGATATGAAAGCGACAGTAAGTCTTGGAGCAGATAGCATCGAGATGAATCTTGCAATGGACGGCGCTTTTCAAGACAAAATGCAGACAATGGCAGTGAAGGTAAGCGGTCAAATAATGGGAATGCCAATGGATACCCAGACTTACCAAAAAGAAGGCTTCCAGTATGTGCTGGACCCAACCAGCGGAAAATATTTAAAACAGCCGGCAGTTGCTGGAACAATGGATTATCAACAGTTAATGACCATGAATCAGGAAGAGATGCTTCCGATGTATACAGAAGCTGCAAAGGCTGCAAAAGATTTTGCCTTTACAGAAGAAGAATCGGGACTGCGTGTTAGCTTTACTATGCCAGAAGAACAGCTGGGAAAAATGCAGCAGGGTATCAATGATATGA
Source organism: Negativibacillus sp. (assembly GCA_020024325.1). Lineage (GTDB taxonomy): Bacteria > Bacillota > Clostridia > Oscillospirales > Ruminococcaceae > Negativibacillus. Next base: position 4,104 of record JAHHTY010000010.1, on the reverse strand, counting down.
TGGTTAACCAAATGCTTCCATCTATTGAGGAACAGATGCGCTCCACAGTGAAAGAGCAGGTTAATGCTCAGCTGGCAGCTTTGGGCGGAGCAGAGGTTGATCCTGCTCAGCTTGATGCGTTGATTGAACAGCAGCTTCAGGTAATTATGGAGATGGAACGTCGCCTGTTTGCTTCCTTAAAGATCAGTGACCTTCATTGCGATATGCTCATCCAGAACGGAACGATTGATGACCAGACTATTAAAATGAAGATGGAGTTTGCAATCAAAGATATGATCGAAGCTTTGGGAATTGTGCCTGCAGAAGATATGGCAGAAGTTCCGGAAAATTGTGTACTGGATATGGAGATTCACAGCTTGATTAGCGAACGAAATGCAAAGTTTGAAGTTGAAATGCCAGAATTTACCGAGGAAAATTTAATTTCTCTTCAATAAAAAACCGGAAAAATAAGTAGAGAGCGGCTCAGACCACAGTGTCTGAGCCGCTTTTGTGAGAAAAATAAAATTTTGCGGGAGAAAAAGATGCGCACACTTAAATATGAAATTACCACTGAACATCAGGGTATGACGGTAGAACATTATTTAAAAAAAATACAGGGTTATTCCAGCAGAACCATCGTAAAGCTGAAACATTATGAAAAAGGTATGTGTTTAAACGGAGCACATACCCGTACCATAGATGTCTTAAATGCAGGAGATTGTTTAGAGATTACTTTTCTTGACTCAAAGGAACATGGAGTGGAACATTTTATCCGCTCCAATCGTTTTGTAGAGATTGCTTATGAGGATAACGATGTGGTTGTTTTTAATAAACCGGCAGATATGCCTTGTCACCAGTCCTGTGGACACGCAGCGGATACTTTAGGAAATGTATTTGCAGCACATTGTGATCAACTGGAGATGGATCTTATGTATCGTCCACTCAACCGTTTAGACAGAGATACCAGCGGTGCTGTTTTAGTGGCTAAAAACCGCTTTGCAGCAGCAACAATCACCAACAATTTTCACAAGACTTACCAAGCTGTTTTAGACGGCGTGCCGCCTTGCACACAAGGAAGAGTGGAAGCACCTATTCGTCGAGAGTTTCCGGAAGAAATGCGCCGCATTGTTGCCCCGGACGGTCAACGAGCAGTGACCAACTACCGTGTTATTGCACAAAAGGACGGTTTCAGTCTGGTGGATTTCGTCTTGGAAACAGGACGCACCCATCAAATCAGGGTGCATATGGCGCATTTGGGATGCCCTGTTTTAGGAGATGAGTTGTATGGAAGAAAAAGCGAATTGATTGCAAGACAGGCATTGCACTGTCGTTTAATTTCTTTTTTACAGCCGGTCAGCAAGGAAGAAATTACGGTAGTCTGTCCGCAGCTAAAAGATATGCAGCAACTTTGCAGAAAAATAGGATTGTATAGAGAAGAAAATGTATAAATATTATTTATTGTACTTTCAAAAAAACTGAGAATGAACAATAATTTAAAGGATATTTATAGAAAAACAAAGGCTGATAAAGCTTCAAATAATCCAACAATCCCGATTGATTATGGTAAAATGTTGTTAAATGCCAGTATAAAACCTCAACAAAATCCGATAATTTATGCAAAACAGATAAAAAACAAAAAAGATGTATATTTTTTCTTAAAACCTATTGTATTTGAGAAAATATGCAGTATAATAAGTTTTAGTTTTTAGATTACAAACTTGATTGTTTTTTTATTGTACACAAAAAACGGAGGAAGAGGAAATGAAAAAATTACTGGCAGTATTGCTTTGTGCAGCAATGACACTTTCTTTTGCAGCTTGTTCGGGCGGCAATTCCACAGAAGGCGCATCTTCTGATAGTGATAAAATTTATGTTGGAACCGAGGCCGGCTTTGCACCATATGAATATATGTCCGGTGACAAAGTAGTCGGTGTTGATATGGATATTGCACAGGCTGTTGCAGAGGCTTTAGGAAAAGAGCTTGTGGTTAAGAATATGGATTTTGACGGAGCGCTGAATGCAGTACAGCAGGGTAAAGTGGATTTTGTAGCAGCTGCGGTTTCTGTTGATGAGGAACGTCAGAAAGTTATGGATTTTTCTCATAACTATGTAGATTCCAGCGACGTGGTAGTTGTAAATGCACAAGCGGACACCGTAAAAACAAACGAAGACATTTCTGACAAAGTTGTCGGTGTACAGCAGGGAAATATTGCAGATATCTGGGTGAGTCAAAACTGCCCTGATGCAACCGTAAAACGTTACACAAAATTTGTTCAGGCAGCGGAAGACTTAAAAAACAACAAGATTGACGCTATCGTTATGGATTTGTATCCGGCACAGGAACTGGTTCAGGCAAATCCCGGCTTAAAGATTTTGGATGAAGAAAACCCACTCTTCGTTGACCAGTATGCGATTGCAGTAAAGAAAGGCAATCAGGAACTTTTAGATGCCATCAATGAGGTGGTTGATCAGCTGATTGCAGACGGCAAGATTGAAGAATTTACAAAGAATCACGCAAACGCAAAATAAATACAGTGTAAATCGACAGCAGGTCAATCTGTGCCTGCTGTCAAACTGCGTTAAAGGATACTTTAACACATGAAAGAGAGGAAAAAAGATTGGATTATATTATGAATTTATTTCAGCGTTATTATAATGCACTGTTTGCAGAAGGACGTTACAGTGCATATTTAGAGGGTATTGGAAATACGCTGATTATCTCGCTGTTTGCTGTGCTGCTGGGTGTTTTGCTGGGCGTGCTTGTGGCAGTGATAAAATATGTGGCAAAAGAACATAAAAACCCTGTCATCAAGATTCTGGACAAGCTGTGCAGCCTGTATGTTACCGTTGTTCGAGCAACCCCTGTTTATCTCCAGATTTTTATTATTGCCAATCTGATTTTTACTGCTCGCGATATGGAAATTTATGCAGCCATCACCTGCTTTGGTATTAACTCCGGTGCTTATGTTTCCGAAATTATCCGTGCAGGCATCGAGTCGATTGATAAAGGACAGTTTGAGGCGGGCAATAGCTTGGGGCTTAGTCAGGGAACAATTATGAAATCCATCATTCTGCCACAGGCAATCAAAAATATTTTGCCTGCATTGGGCAATGAATTTATTACGCTCATTAAAGAAACGGCAGTTGCAGGTGCAATTGCTGTTACCGATGTTACCAAAGCAGCACAGTATATCGGCTCCAGAACATGGGATGTGCTTCCCCCACTGTTTATCGCTGCGGGCATCTATTTGATTATCGTATTGGGATTGACTAAATTACTTAGAATATTTGAAAGGAGGCTGGCAGCAAGTGATCACCACTAAGAACCTATGTAAAAGCTATGGGGATACCCATGTTTTAAAAGGAATCAGCCAAACAATCAAAAAAGGGGAAAAGGTGGTTGTTATCGGTCCTTCCGGTTCCGGCAAATCAACTTTTCTGCGTTGTTTAAATCTTCTGGAAACCCCAACAAGCGGGGAAATTTGGTTTGAAGGCGAGAAGATTACCGATCCGAAATGCAATATTCAAAAAATTCGCCAGAAGATGGGTATGGTGTTCCAGCAGTTTAATCTTTTTCCACATATGACCGTTTTACAAAACATTACCTTTGCACCTGTCAAATTAGGTCTGATGAGTCAGCAGGATGCAGAGAAAAAAGCAAGAGAGCTTTTATCAAGAATCGGTCTGCCGGATAAAGAAAATGTATATCCAGCCCAGCTTTCCGGAGGACAGAAGCAGCGTATTGCAATTGTACGCTCGCTTGCAATGAACCCTGATGTGATGTTGTTTGATGAGCCAACCTCTGCACTGGACCCGGAAATGGTAGGCGAGGTTTTGCAGCTGATGAAAGAACTGGCGGAAGACGGAATGACTATGGTTGTTGTTACCCATGAAATGGGATTTGCAAGAGAAGTTGCAACACGTGTTCTGTTTGTGGATGAGGGTATTGTAAAAGAAGAAGCTGCACCGGAAGAATTTTTCTCTAATCCAAAAGATCCACGTTTAAAAGAATTTTTATCAAAAGTATTATAATAAAACAGGCGGAGAATAAACTCCGTCTGTTTTATTTTTTCCGGAGATGTAAACTTTTTCTGTTGTCTGGAATTGTATGATAAATTGTGATAA
>JAHHTY010000001.1 GCA_020024325.1 Negativibacillus sp. | reverse complement strand
CTCTTATGAGTGTGTATCTTTTTACGGTCAATGAATTATAGTTCTTGTCTGCCCTCCAAGGCACGGAATAAAGTAACTTCGTCAGCATATTCCAGGTTACCCCCCATCGGGATACCGGAAGCAAGACGCGTTACCTTTACCCCTAAAGGTTTTAGTAGACGAGCAATGTACATTGCGGTTGTTTCTCCTTCAACAGTGGGGTTGGTTGCCATAATAACTTCCTGAACACCGCCCTGCTGAATGCGGGCAAGCAGTTGACGGATGGTTAAATCATCAGGCCCTTTTTGATTCATCGGGGAGATAAGCCCATGTAAAACGTGGTATAATCCCTGATATTCACGGGTCTTTTCGATTGCCATAACATCTCTCGGCCCTTCTACCACACAAATCATACTGCGGTCACGGGCAGGGTCAGAACAAATCTGACAAACCTCTCGGTCAGTTAAATTTTGACAGACCGAACAAGGTTTTATCTTTTCGTGAGCTTCCAGAATGGTGTCGGCAAATTCTTTTGCTTTGTCATGGGGAAGGTTTAAAACATAAAAGGCAAGCCGCTGTGCTGTTTTTCTGCCAATACCCGGTAAACGAGCAAATTGTTCAATTAAGCGAGTCAGCGGCATTACATCATATTTCATCGATTAAAAAATACCTGGAAGGGAAAGACCGTTGGTGATTTTTTCCATTTCAGCAGAGTGGATTTCTTCTACTTTGCGAATAGCTTCGTTTACTGCACCAATGATCATATCCTGAAGAATTTCTACATCTTCTGGATCAACAGCTTCAGGTTTGATATTCAGGGAAACAATTTCTTTTTTGCCGTTGATGGTACATTCTACCATCCCACCACCGGAAGAAGTTGTGTACTCTTTTTCGTTGAGCTCTTCCTGCGTTTTTTCCATATCTTCCTGCATTTTCTGAGCTTGTTTAATCATTGCCTGCATATTCTGTGGACCGCCGCCCACGCCTTTTGGAAGTCTAGCTTTCATTTTTGTTCCTCCTATTAGGTGTTCCGTACATTGATAGATCATCTTGATCTGTGGTGCGGAACAGAGATAGTCTATTTTTCATAAAGCAGATTGTCTGCTTTTGATGACAGATTAGTTTTCAATTGAGATGTCCACGCCAAGCTTTTGGGCAGAAGAGAGAATATCTTCCATAGGATCATCTTTTTTGGCAGTTTGATATTGATCCCTCTTAAAAGGACCGATTCTAAAATCGCGCCCAGAAGCGGTGATTAAAGCTTGATGAATTGACTTTTTAGCATATTCATTGGTACGAATCATTTCCAAGAAGAATGGATCATCACAGTCAATTAAGATAATTTCCTGATAACGATAAGCATCTGTATTGACTAAAAGACCGTGCAAAGCAGTGTTGGTGTGACGCAAGGTGTCCAATACCTGTGACCATTCATCAAAAGGAACAACCTCTTTTTTAGAGGGGGCAATTTTAACATCCTCTTTTGGTGGATTGAGGGGTTGATTTACACAAACAGAGGGGGATGGCATCGGTGTGGGCGCTGATGATGCAGCCGGTGTGGACGGAGCAACAGGTACAGCCCCGTTTTTTAACTGATTTTCCAATTTTGTCAGACGGGCTAAAATGGCATCAACCGAACGGTCTAAGGAAGGATTTGTCAGTTTAATAACAGCCATTTCCAGCTCTGTTCGAGTTTGAGAAGTTTTGCTCATACGGGAAAGTGCATCCTGGAGCACCGTCAAAGAATAAAGAATTTGCGTCATTGAATAGCGAGAAGCTTGTTCAGCCAGGGCTTTTGTATCCTGTGGAAGACCCGGAACAAATTCTTCAGGAGATTTTATTGACTTTGCCATCATCAAACCACGATAGTGAGAGATGAGCTGCACACACATTTTTTCAAAATCAATCGAATTTAGAAACATGGTTTCAATTTCTTTTAAAATTGTGGGAACATCTTGTCGAAGCACTGCATCTGCAATCGTAAAGAGAGAATCGGACATAGCAAGCCCGGCACTGGAGCGAACGTGTTCCACAGTAATGTGTTCGGCAGCATCTTCCGTATTTCTTGCATTGCTGCGGCAAACATCTAAAAGGGAGAGTGCATCGCGCATACCACCCTCGCAAAGGCGGGCGATTAGTGCGGCGGCATCTTCATCAATGATGATGTTTTCCTGTTTGCATACATATAAAATTCGCTGTGCAATTACCTGTGGGCTGATTCGACGAAAATCGAATCGTTGACAACGAGAAAGGATGGTTGCAGGAATTTTGTGTACTTCAGTAGTAGCAAGAATAAAGATGACGTGTTCGGGTGGTTCTTCCATGATTTTTAAAAGTGCGTTAAACGCACCGACACTGAGCATATGGGTTTCGTCGATGATATAAACCCTGTATTTTGTTACAGCCGGGGTGAAGTTTGCCTCTTCTCTAAGCTGGCGGATGTTATCTACACCATTATTGCTGGCAGCATCAATTTCTGTTACATCTAAGATGGAGCCATCATCAATACCCTTGCAAATGTCACAGACACCGCAGGGGTTGCCATCATGTTGATTTGGGCAGTTTACTGCTTTGGCGATAATTTTGGAACAGGAAGTTTTGCCGGTTCCTCGAGAACCGGTGAAAAGGTAAGCATGACCGACCCTACCACTGGAAATTTCCTGCTTTAAGGTATCTGTAATGTGTTCCTGTCCAACAACTTCGTCAAAGTTTTTCGGACGGTATTTTCGGTATAATGCCTGATACATTCCTGCTGCCCTCCCGAAATGATTATTCAAAAAAAGCAGGACGCACCAAAGCTGAAAACGTGTCCTTGATCATACGGAAATGCAGGTTACCTGCGGCGCACAGAAACTTCCACTTAATGCTGCTCGGTTCCCCGCCTGACATGGTTCATGGAGCACTGTCGCACAGGACCAACATTTCCGCATGATAAAAAACGCGTTTCGCCGGAAGGTACAGCCCTGCCATCCAAATGAGCGATATCAATATCATGCTTTGTTATTATACTATATAATCATAAAAAAGGCAAGAAAAATTTTAAAACAACGACTTTTTCTTAAACAGTATGCAGAGGAAAGGTAAAGTTCTGTCTGGGCTAAAAAAATTGATAGTAAGGAAAGCTTTACATTGAAACATTTTGTATATCTTTAGCTTACAGAATAATAAAAATAGATAAAAATATTTTCCTGTCATTGTAGCGGCAGATGATTCATGATATAATACAAAAAAGATAAACTGCCTTAAAAAGAGGTGTCGAATCTAATGATAAAAATGCTGCCATATTTGCTAGTTCTTTTATTCAATTTTTATTTTCTACCCACATTGATACAGGATACCGGAAGCGCAATATTCTTTCTTCTGTTAATTATTCCGCTGATTTGTTTTTTATGCTCTTTGGTTTATGGAATTTTTCAAGGAATCAGTTTGTATTATCCTTTGATAGTGGCAGGGTTGTTTGTTCCGTCTATTTTTATATATTATAATACCAGTGCATGGGTGTATCTTGTTGTTTATGGAATCCTTGCATTTATAGGAGAATCGCTGGGGGTACATTTTTTTAAAGGCAAAAAAAGATTAAAATGATAAAAGGTTCTGCTGTTATAGGCAGAACCTTTTTTTGACCATATATAAAAGATATATTGTATAAACAGAAATATATTATACGTTTTGTAAATAAAATCATCAATTTAAAAAGATGACAGAAATTTTATTGTGATATTTTTTCTTCATAAGAAGATTCTTTCACGGCAGATTCGATAAGGTCACAGATATTGTTGGCAGCATGAAGGCGGATGGTGGAATGTTGGCATTGGCGTAGCTTTTCAGATTGAACCTGAGTCATAAGGCTTTCCACGGCAGATATTAGCTGTTTTTTAGGAGAACGGACAGCAATGCTCATCCCATGTGCGGAAAAATATTTCATGTTATGGCTTTCACATCCGGGGATAGGGGAAATGTGAATCAGGGGAGATCCGGATACAGCGGCTTCGGTAGAAGATAGGCCACCCAGTTTAGAAATTATCACATCACACGCTTTCATATAGTCTGCCATTTGAGAGGTGTGTCCGGTCACTTGAATTTGATTTTGATATTTTTTCTTTAATCTTTGATAAAGGGTCTGATTGCTCCCGCAAATAACGATTAGTCGAATAGAAGGCGAGTTGCAAAAGTGTTTATATAAAATGGAAATAACCTCTAATAGTTTTCCGGCTCCCATACTTCCGCCAAAAATCAGCAGATAATGCTTTTGAGGGTCCAATCCTAGATGCTGAATGGCAAGTTCACGTGAAAGACCTGTTTCAAAGCTGCTTTGTACAGGGATGCCTAAAGGATACAATCGCTCTTCAGGGATACCATATTGAATAAATTCTTGCTTTAAATCAGCGGAGGGAATAACATAATAGTCACAGTCTGTTTCTTCAGTGAAGGGAATACAGGTATAATCAGTTGCAATGAAAAGCGTTTTGGGGACAGAAATCCCATGGTTTTTCATATGAGTAAGAATTTCTCCGGGAAAGATATGTGGCATAATGATAATATCAAAGTGTTTCTTTTGAAGCAGCTGAAGGATTGGCTGAGACATCTTGCCATTGAGATGGTATACAGGAGAGCGGAATGGAAAGTGACGATAGATATTTCCCAGGAAATAAAGACAGCCAAAAGCATAAGGGGCTTTTTGAACCAACTTGATATAACTTTGGTTAATAATATGATCCAATCTGCTTTCAGTGAGTGTATAAGGGTCTAACATTTGGACACAGTGACCTCGGCGTATAAGCTCATCTTTAATGGCAGTGGCGGCAGAGTTGTGACCTCCGCCGGTTCCACAGGATAAAATTAACGCATCCATAATAAATTGATTTTACACCTTTCTTTTGTTTTTTTGCTTTGAAACATTTTAAAGATAACGCAGAAAACAATCAGCAAAAATCCCAACTGTACTGACAAATATGTATCAGAAAAACATAGAGCAAAGGCAGAGCAGATATAAGTAATGATTGTTCGGTGAAAATGCGGCGAAATGCGCAGGATGACAGAGAAAAAAATAAAAAAGAAAGCAAGGGTGAGCAAAGGTTTGGGATTGGGTAACAATGCAAGCAGACAGCCAAAGGTAGTGGCAATTCCTTTTCCGCCATGAAAGCCATAAAACAATGGAAAAATATGTCCAATAACAGGGGCAGCAAGAATGAAACTAAACCAGAATGAGGATGGAGAATGTTTTATATAAGATAGGTACATCCATACAGGAAAGAATCCTTTTAATAAATCTCCACACAAGGTGAGGGCTCCACACAAAAAACCACCTTTCAAAAAAGCATTGGTAGTTCCGGGATTTCCATCACTGGTATCTTGTGTGATGTCACCACAATATAATAGCTTGCTGGTTAAATGAGCAAAGAGGATGCTTCCGCAGAGATAACCAAAGATAATAAAGAAAATTTCCTGTAAAATCTTCATCACCATACTTTACAAATAATAATTTTTTGATATAAAAATACAAAATGGATTTAAAATAGAGGGCTTTTGACAAAATAAGCCGTAAAAATAGAGAAAAACCTTTATTTTACTGATGACTGGGAAGCTTCTTTCAGTAATTTTAAATTACGAATAAAATATAAAACCAAAGAGAGAAGCATCATAAAGGTGCATAATGCAATTAAAAGATTAGAAATCATTGGTGGAATACGATACCAAATGACATGCATAATCATTGTCGCATATAAAAGACAGGTTGTTACCTTTCCGTGCCAAACTGCTCCATAGACACAACCGGTCTTTTTTATAACAATTAAGCCCGTAATGGCAGCGATTGTTTCTTTCACGATAAGCAAGATAAAAGGAACAATCATGAAGGGAAAAACCGTCATCAAACAAAATAACATAGCACCTTGTGTCAGCTTGTCAGCAACCGGGTCCAGCATTTTTCCAAGATCACTGACCATATGGAAATGTCTTGCAACATAACCATCGACAATATCGGTAAGACCGGATAATATCAAAACAAAGGTTGTCCAACCGTATGCTTGCTTTGCACAATATAACCAGATGAAAATCGGAATTAACAGTAAGCGAAAAGCAGACAGTAAATTTGGAATCGTAAAAATTTTGTGCTGATATGTATTTTCCTCAGAATGGTATTGTGACATAAATATAACCTCACTTTTCTTTTAATTTTAATATATTATACAGTATAAATATGATTCAAAATGAAGTGCAAATTAACGTAATTATGTAACGATAATAATATTATTATACCATAAATTAGAAAAATGCAAAAAAAAATTTACAAAAAACAGTTAGACAATTTTGACTTTATGTCTAAAAATAAAGTTAAAATATAAAAATAAGGTTATTTCATCACAAATCTTGACAAAAAAAATTAAAAGGAGTATCTTATAAAAGAAAAAAGAAAAGGGGAGCTTGTGAAGCAGGCTGAGAGGAAGTAATCAAACTTCGACCCGTTGACCTGATTTGGGTAATGCCAACGTAGGGATGTTAATTTTGCAAAGAAGCAGATACGTCGTTGGCGCATCTGCTTTTTTATTTTGTTGTGATGTTTTGCATTTCAGCACTTTTCCGTGCGTTTGCTGCAACCCGTTTCAGAAAAGAAAAGGAGTTGTTGTAAAATGAAACGTTCTCATGTACAAAAATTGGCAATTGCAGGTATTCTTGTAGCGGTAGCTGTTGTTGGAAGCACATTTTCGATTCCTGTATTTGGTTCAAAATGTTCCCCGGTGCAGCATATGGTTAATATTATCTGTGCTGTATTTTTAGGACCATGGTATGGTGTCGGGGTTGCTTTTTGTGCAAGCTTGTTCCGCAATCTTATGGGATTAGGAAGTCTGATGGCATTTCCGGGAAGTATGTTTGGCGCTCTTATCTGTGGATTTGTCTACCACAAAATTCCGAAGATTCTTCCTACCTGCATTGCGGAAGTATTGGGAACCTCAATCCTTGGTGGATTAAGTGCTTACCCGGTAGCAATTTTATTGATGGGAGTAAATGCAGGAGAAATAGCCTTTTATGCGTATGTACTTCCTTTTTTTGTGTCTACTATGGGAGGCGCTTTGATTGCAGGAGCAGTAATTACTATGTTGGAGCGTTCCGGTGTGCTGAAAATGCTGAAAAACAAATATTGCTAATGAAGGGAACACCGGTTTATGCTGAAGGAATGTTTAGAAAATTTGGAGAAGATATCTCCGAGAATTCACAGCATCACCAACTATGTTACAGCAAATGATGTTGCCAATCTTTTGCTTGCTTGTAAGGCAAAGCCGATAATGGCGGATGCCGAGCAGGAAGTTGAGGAGGTAACAGCGGTTTGTTCGGGATTAAACTTAAATTTAGGCACACCTAACGATCAAAAAGTCTCTGCTATGCTTCTAGCCGGAAAACGTGCAAACCAGCTGGGACTTCCTGTTGTTTTTGACCCGGTCGGGGTGGGAGGCAGCGTTTATCGTAAACAGGCAGCAGCTAAATTGATGCAAGAAATATCTTTTACAGCGATTAGAGGGAATATCTCCGAGATAAAAACATTGGCTTTTGGCAACAGCAATTCATACGGAGTGGATGCCGCAGTGGCAGATGCTGTAACAAAAGAAAATTTAGAACAAGTCATTCCTTTCTTGAAGGTACTGTGTTCCAGATGGAATACAGTACTTGTTGCAAGTGGAGAGATAGACCTTGTATGTGACGGCAAGCAATGTTTTGTGATTTATAATGGCAACTCTGCCATGCAATATGTGACTGGAACAGGCTGTCAGCTTTCGGCGCTGTTGACAGCGTTAATGGCAGCAAATCCATATACACCGTTACAGGCAGCAGCGACAGCGGTGTGCTTGATGGGATATGCAGGTGAAGTTGCATGGAAACATATGAAGGCCGGCGACGGAAATATCACCTATCGTGGACGAATCATTGATGCAATTTTCAATATGACAGGTGAAATGTTGGAGGAGGGAGCAAGGTTTGAACTGCGATAAACAAATGATGCGGCTGTATGCAGTGACCGATAAAAGTTGGCTGAGTGGAGAAAGTTTATATCAGCAGGTGGAACAGGTGCTGAAAGGTGGGGCAACACTTCTTCAGTTAAGAGAAAAAGGATTGTCAAAGGAAGAATTTATAGAAGAAGCAAGACAGCTAAAAAAACTTTGCAGTCAATATCAAGTTCCGCTTATCATCAATGATTCTGTGGAAGTAGCACTTGCAGTGGATGCAGATGGGGTTCATCTGGGTCAGCAAGACATGAACCCGATACAGGCAAGAAAACAGCTTGGCAATAACAAAATTATCGGTGTTTCGGCGCACAATCCGCAGGAAGCACAGCTTGCACAGCAGCAAGGAGCAGATTATCTGGGAGCCGGAGCTGTTTTTGGAAGCAGTACAAAAACAGATGCAGGGCTATTAAGCAAAGAATCTTTAAAAGAAATTTGTGATTCGGTTTCCATTCCGGTTGTGGCGATTGGAGGAATTACAGCAGAAAATCTTTGGCAGCTCGAAGGAACGGGAATTGCAGGAGTAGCGGTTATCAGTGCCGTGTTTGCTCAGCAGGATATTGAAAAAGCAACAAGAAATCTTAAAACCATGCTGGGTCAAATGAAGCTGGATTAGCAAATTGATATAAATGTTCAGGCGGCGGATTGGGGGCACCACCTTTCGTCGCGGGAAATATCCCAAGAAAACGGAATGCTGAGAGGAGTTTTTACGATGTTTACAGCATTAACGATCGCCGGAAGTGATTCCAGCGGAGGCGCCGGTATCCAGGCAGATATTAAAACAATGATTGCACACAGGGTTTACGCCATGAGCGCAATTACTGCTTTGACTGCACAAAACACCACCGGCGTATCAGGTATTTTAAATGTATCACCTGAATTTGTAGGTGAGCAGATTGACAGTGTTTTTACAGATATTCCACCTCATGCAGTAAAGGTAGGGATGGTATCCTCTGCATCGATTGCACAGGTGATAGCACAAAAGCTCAAAGAATATCAGGCAAAAAATATTGTAGTGGACCCGGTCATGGTTTCTACAAGCGGTTCTCGGTTAATCAGCGAAGATGCGATTGAGGTTTTAAAAAAGGAACTGTTTCCTCTGGCAACGGTTTTAACACCGAATATTCCGGAGGCAGAGGTGCTTGCAGGAATGTCCATTCAAACACCGGAAGAGATGGAGCAGGCTGCACAGTGGATTGGTGAACATTTCGGCTGTGCGGTTTTGTGCAAAGGTGGTCATCAAGTTAATAGTGCAAATGATTATCTATGGCAAAAAGATGGCGGTTGCTGGTTTTATGGAAAAAGAATTCAAAATGAAAATACCCATGGAACAGGCTGCACACTTTCCAGTGCAATAGCAAGCAATCTGGCAAAAGGCTATTCTTTGGAAAAAGCGGTAGAACAAGCAAAACATTATCTTTCCTTGGCTTTAGAGGATAGGATGGATTTAGGAAAAGGCAGCGGTCCGCTCAACCACGCTTTTGCCATTGCTGGGAATTATGCAGATTAACAAACTGGATACAAAAAGGAGAATGAACATGGAAAGAAATTACGCTACACAGATGGAAGCTGCTCGCAAAGGAATTGTTACCAAAGAGTTGGAAATCGTTGCTAAAAAAGAAAAAATGACAGTGGAAGAACTGATGCCTTTGGTTGCACAGGGCAAGGTGGCAATTCCTGCAAACAAAAATCATAAATGTCTGAATCCAGAGGGAATTGGTTCGATGTTGAGAACCAAAATCAATGTTAATCTTGGTGTTTCCAGAGATTGCAAAGATTATGACATCGAAATGCAGAAGGTACTTTCCGCAGTAGAAATGGGAGCAGAAGCAATTATGGACCTTTCAAGTCACGGAAATACCAGCCCATTCCGTCAGAAGCTGACTTCTGAATGCCCTGTTATGATTGGCACAGTCCCTGTATATGATAGTGTCATTCATTATCAGCGCGATTTAGCAACACTGACAGCTCAAGATTTTATCGAGGTGGTTCGTCTGCACGCACAGGAAGGTGTGGACTTTGTTACCCTGCACTGTGGTATTACCAGAAAAACCATCGATCAAATCCGCAAACATAAACGTAAAATGAACATTGTTTCCCGTGGAGGCTCTCTGGTGTTTGCATGGATGTGCATGACAGGGGAAGAAAACCCATTCTATGAATATTATGATGAGATTCTGGAAATTTGTCGTGAGTATGATGTAACCATCTCTTTGGGGGATGCCTGCCGTCCGGGATGCCTTGCAGATGCTACCGATGTCTGCCAGATTGAAGAGTTGGTTCGCTTAGGGGAACTGACAAAACGTGCATGGGAAAAAGATGTTCAGGTTATGGTAGAAGGTCCGGGGCATGTACCAATGGATCAGATTGCAGCAAATATGAAAGTTCAGCAGACCATCTGCATGGGCGCACCATTCTATGTTCTCGGTCCTCTGGTAACGGATATTGCACCGGGCTATGATCACATCACAGCAGCAATCGGGGGTGCAATGGCTGCCATGAACGGTGCTGCTTTCCTGTGTTATGTTACCCCGGCAGAACACCTTGCTCTGCCAAACCTTGACGATGTAAAACAGGGTATTATTGCAAGCAAGATTGCAGCACACGCAGCAGATATTGCAAAAGGTGTGCGTGGTGCAAGGGAAATTGACGATAAAATGGGTGATGCTCGCCGTGCATTGGATTGGGAAGCACAATGGGAATGTGCTTTGGACCCGGAAACCGCTAAGGCAATTCGTGCCGACCGCTCTCCTGAGCACGAAGATACCTGTTCCATGTGTGGAAAATTCTGTGCAGTTCGCAGCATGAATAAAGCATTGAACGGAGAATATATTGATATTCTATAATTTTAAAATAAAAAAACCGCACACAATATTGTGTGCGGTTTTTTGCTAACTTTGATAAAAAACAGGAAGTTTCTTTATAAAAGAATAGAGTGGATTTTCATTGCGATGTGGATTATACTTATAATATGAAACAATTAAAGAAAATTAAGCCCAATCTATTCATGTTATGTTATAATTTTCGGAAGAATGTTTATGTAAATAATCAGCGTTATTCTTTTGCTTCCGGAATTTTTCTAAGAAGAATATAACCTATAATAAACAGAATCAACAATCCTAAAATTCCATAGGTGGATGAACCAAAAATAAAGGCACAGAAGGACATCATTAAAGGACCGAAGAAATCCGCAAATTTGCCAAAGATGTCAAAGAAACCAAAGTACTCGTTAGATTCGTTTTTAGGGATAATTCTGCCAAAGTAAGAACGGGAGAGAGATTGAATTCCGCCCTGTGCCATACCTACCACAATGGCAAGGACCCAAAATTCCCAGCTCTGATCTAATTGATAAGCGAACAAACAGATGCCGCAGTAAACCAGGATAGAGGCACGAATAACTTTGAGAGTTCCGATTTTTTCTGCTAATCTGCCGGCAAAGATGGCACAAGGGAAGGCTACAAATTGGGTAAGCAGCAGTGCTAAAATCATGCTGGAACTGCTGATGCCGACCTCTCCGCCATAGGTGGTTGCCATAGAAATGATGGTGTATACCCCGTCAATGTAACAGAAATATGCAATGATAAAATAAAGCAGGGAAGGATTTTTGCGGATTTTTTTTAGGGTGGCTCCTACACGCGAAAAAGCGTGGCTGAGCTGATTGTCCCTTTTTTCCAGATAGTGGGTTTGATGTACATTTTTTAAAAGAGGTACCGTTAAACCAACCCACCACAAAGCGGTGATGATAAAGGAAATTTGGGTGGCAGTCTGGGTGGAAAGACCAAACGGACGAACAAGAATCAACACAATACCAATTGTAAAAGGAATACAGCTGCCAATATAACCCAGAGCATAGCCGTAAGAAGAAATGCGGTCCATGCGTTCGTCGGCGGTGACATCTACCAGCATGGAATCATAGAAGATGTTGCAGGCGCTGTACCCAATCCTAGTCAGAACAAACAAAATGAGATAGGCAATCCAATTTCCCGTAAAAGAAAGAGCCAATAACCCGATAACACCGATAGCCAGAAATACAGAAAACACTTTCTTCTTCATTCCGTTATAATCTGCCAAAGCTCCTAAAAACGGGGAGGAAATCGCAAGGATTAAAACCGCTGCGGATGTGCTTAAAGCCCATATGCCCGAGGCAGTGGTTGCAGAAACCTGTTGTTCTGCAAGAGAACGGAAGAAAATAGGAATCGTTGTGGAAATAAGCATTGTAAAAGCGGAGTTTGCCACGTCATATAAAATCCAGCTTTTTTCCTGCTTTGAAAGTTTTGACATAAAAAATCCTCCAAAGATAAAATGATACATATGTTACATAAAATATAAAGGATTTTTTTGCTGATGTCAATAAGAGAAGGGTTAAGATTAGGATAAATTCTGGAAAAAGAAAGAAAAATTAAACCTAAAATGAGATATTTAGTAAAAATATAAAAAATTTTGGAAAAACAAAAGATTGTTAAAAAAAAGACTTTTATTGAGGTTTTGACAGTGCTACAATGATGAAAAAGCAACCGCTCAAAACGTTCAATAAGAATAAAAAGAAAGGTTGTGCAGTTTATGAAGCTTTATATTTCTGTTGACATGGAAGGTCTGGCAGGAATTACCCACTGGAAGGACGAAACAGAAGAGAGAGAGCGTTTTCGCAAAGCGATGAATCAACAGGTGGAATGGGTGTTGGAGGGCATTGCCGCAAGCAAACGCAACAGTGAAATCACCAAAATTCTGATTGCAGATTCTCATGGCGGAGGGGAAAACCTATCTTATGATTTAAGTGATAAAGATGCAAGAGTGTGGCTTGTAAGTGGCAGCCCACGCCCACAGTATATGATGCCGGCAATGGATGAAAGCTATGATTTGGTATTTTTTGTCGGGTATCACGGTGGGGCAGGTGAGCAGGCAAGCTCGATGGACCACACTTATTCCGGGGCGTCGGTTCAAAATGTGTTTGTGAATGGAAAATTGATGAATGAAACCACATTGAACGCAGCATATGCGGGCATTGTGAATAAAACACCGGTTGGTCTTGTCATTGGCGACTCCGGTCTGGAAAAACAGCTGAAAGATGATAAAATGATGCCTTGGGCAGAGTATGTTTGCACAAAACAGTCGTTAGCAAGATTTGCAGCTGTTTATAAACCAAAGCCGCAGTTGAGAGAGGAAACCATTGCAGCAGTGCAGAAGGTGCTGGACAGCGATTACAGCAAGATTCCGCTGTATACTTTTGATGCACCATATCACTGTCAAATGGATTTAACCAACAGTGCAAAATGTGATGTAATCCAGCAAATGCCGGGTATACACAGAATTTCCGGACGAACACTGGAAATGGATTTTGATAATTATACCGATTTGTTTAATGCTATCCACGGAGTGGCCAGCATGGGACGCTTAGCATAATTAAGGAGGGAAAAAATGAAACAGGCTTTGATAGTAGTAGATTACCAAAAGGATTTTGTAGATGGTGCATTGGGATTTCCAAAGGCGGTTAGTTTGGAAAAAGCAATTTGTCAGAAGATAGAAACTTATCGAAAACAAGGGGCAGAAATCCTTTTTACCTTTGACACACATGATGAGAGCTATCTGCAAACGCAGGAAGGAAAAAATCTGCCAATTCCCCATTGCACAAAAGGTTCCGACGGATGGAGGTTGTATGGTGAGGTAGAGGCACTTTTACAGCCACAGGACCGGTGTTTTTATAAACCTTGCTTTGGCTCTTGGGAACTTGCCGAATATGCAAAAAAACAGGGCTTTGAACAGATAGAACTATGCGGTGTAGTATCTAATATTTGCGTGCTGTCCAATGCGGTACTTCTTAAAGCAGCATTGCCCGAAGCCGAGTTGATGGTAGACGCAAATTGTACAGCCAGCAATGATGATGAGATGAACTGCAAAGCACTGGATGTGCTGCAGGGAATCCAAGTGCGGGTTATGAACCGAGAATAAAAAATTCTAATAGGTGTGTAAAAAATAAGATAGTATTTTATTAAAATATTTTTTGTGTAAGAGTATAATGAGGAGGACGCATCATGATTCATTTTAACTGTGATTATGTGGAGGCAGGACACCCTAAAATTCTGGAAAAAATAGTAGAAAGTAATATGGAACAGCTTCCGGGATATGGTGTTGACCATTATTGTGACAGTGCAAGAGCAAAAATTCAAGCGGCCTGTAAAAAAACGAACGCAGATGTTCACTTCATGGTAGGAGGTACACAGACAAACTTGACGGCAATCTCTGCTATCCTTCGCCCATATCAGGGCGTTTTGGCAGCAGACGAAGGTCATATTGCTTGCCACGAAACAGGTGCGATCGAAGCAACCGGACACAAGGTTTTGCCTTTACCGGCTGTCAACGGTCTTATTACAGGTGATCAGGTAAGAGAATACTGTCATCATCATTTAGCGGATACCATGAGGGAACATACTGTACAGCCGGGCATGGTATACATCTCTTTTCCAACTGAGATTGGAACATTGTACACAAAAGAGCAGCTGATTGATTTAAGCAATGCTTGCCATGAATACGACTTGCCACTGTATATAGACGGTGCACGTTTGGGTTATGGTCTGACAAGCCCTGATGTGGATGTTACCTTAGAAGATATTGCAGATTTGAGCGATATGTTCTATATTGGCGGAACAAAGTGCGGTGCACTGATGGGTGAGGCGCTGGTCATCACAAACGAATCTTTGAAGAAAGATTTTCGTTATATCATTAAAGAACATGGTGCGCTTCTTGCTAAGGGTCGTTTGCTGGGAATCCAGTTCGATGTTCTGTTTGAGGATAATCTCTATTTCGATATCTGCAAAAAAGCAGTAGATTATTCCATTGCAATCAGAAAAGCATTTGAAGCAAAGGGTATTGAAATGTGGGGTGATTCTTCCACTAATCAGCAGTTTGCAATTTTGACTGATGCACAGATGGAAACACTGAGCAAAAAATATGTTTATCAGGAATGGGAAAAGTATGATGACACCCATACCATAATCCGTTTTTGCACCAGCTGGGGTACAAAAGAAGAAAATGTACAGGAACTGCTGAAAGATATCGCAGCCCTCTAAAGAAAAAAGCTGTTCATTTTGAACAGCTTTTTTTAATGACAAAAATCGGTATTCTTTATATAAGGTAATGAAAGTAGTTGTATTCGTCAAAATTACTGAAAGATAATTGCTTTTTAACAAAGAAGTTTTTCCTAAGTGTAAAGGAAAAAGCCTTGACAGACAGCAGCGGCTCGGTTATAATATCAAAGGTAAGTTCAGTAAAGGTGTTTACCTTTACACATAAGGCTGACATCCGAACAGGAAAGGGAGCTGCACAATGGCAAAAAATTTGGAAATCTCAATTTTGCTGGACTACTATGGTCAGATGTTGACCGAGAAACAGCTGGAGGTTGTGCAGCTTTATTATAATGAAGATCTTTCCCTTGCAGAAATTGCTCAGTTTGCAAACATTACCCGACAGGGTGTGCGTGACAGCATTAAACGTGCAGAATCAACTTTGCTGGAAATGGAAGAGCGCATGGGGCTGGCAAAAAAATTTCGGGAGTATCAGAAAAAGCTGGAGGAAATCACAGACTGTGCAAAGGAAATTGCCTTTGAAGCAGAGCGATACTCCTCCGCACAAAAGATACAAAAGAAAGCTGAAAAGATAGTAGAACTTGCACAACAGATTGACGACTAAAACTTCACAGCAGTGAAAAAGGGGGAACACCGATGGCATTCGAGGGACTTGCGGAAAAACTCAATCAAGCCTTTAAAAAGCTCAAGTCGAAAGGAAAACTTTCCGAGAATGATGTAAAAGAAGCAATGCGAGAGGTGCGTCTGGCGCTGCTGGAAGCGGATGTAAACTATAAGGTTGCAAAAGACTTTGTAAAAACCGTTACTGAAAAGGCAGTGGGCGAAGAGGTTCTAACCAGCTTAACACCGGCTCAGCAGGTTATCAAGATTGTAAGGGACGAGCTGACCGAGCTGATGGGCTCGACCGACAGCAGAATCAATTTCTCAACCAAAATCCCAACAGTTATTATGATGTGCGGTTTGCAGGGTTCCGGTAAAACGACCCACTCGGCAAAACTTGCAAAAATGTTCCGCAAGCAGGGAAAGCGTCCGCTGTTGGTTGCTTGTGACATCTACCGTCCGGCTGCAATCGAGCAGTTGAAGGTGGTAGGTGAACAGGTTCAAACGCCTGTTTTTGAGATGGGTACCATTAGCCCGGTGGAGATTGCAAAAAATGCAATCCGCCATGCAAAAGACTATGGAAATGATATTGTAATTTTGGATACAGCCGGTCGTTTACACATTGACGAGCAGCTGATGCAGGAACTTCAGGATATTAAGTCTGAAGTTCATCCAAACGAAATTCTGCTTGTCATTGATGCAATGACCGGTCAGGATGCTGTTAATGTGGCACAGAGTTTTAATGATGCACTGGGAATTGACGGTGTAATCTTAACAAAGCTCGATGGTGATACCCGAGGCGGTGCAGCGCTGTCTGTTAGAGCAGTGACCGGTAAACCGATTAAATTTGCGGGTATGGGCGAAAAACTCGATGACCTTGAGGTGTTCCATCCGGATCGTATGGCTTCAAGAATCTTGGGAATGGGCGATGTGCTCACCTTGATTGAGAAAGCACAGGACGAAGTGGATGAGCAAAAAGCTTTGGAAGTTGCAAAAAAGCTCAAGGAAAATTCTTTTGATATGGATGACCTGCTGGAACAAATTAAGCAGGTAAGAAATATGGGCCCTTTGGGTAAGATTCTTGAGATGTTCCCTGGTATGTCCGGTAAAATTACCGATGAAACCGCACAGGCAGGGGAACAGGAGATCAAGTATCTGGAGGCTATCATCAATTCGATGACAAAGCAGGAGAGGGCAAATCCCGATATCATCAATCCGGCAAGAAAACGCAGAATTGCAACAGGCAGCGGTACCGATGTTCCAAGGGTAAACCGTGTGCTCAAGCAGTATAAGCAGATGAAGGATATGATGAAAATGTTGGGCGGTAAGGGCAAAAACGGAAAGCGTCGCAGAAGAATGCCGTTTAATCCGGCAATGCTCAAAAATATGCCCCCAATGTAATTAAAATGGTTTATCAAATTCCCGAGGAAGTTGATATAGAGTTTTGAAAGGTTCAGGAGGTGACAGAAATGGCTGTTAAAATTAGACTTCGCAGAATGGGTGCTAAAAAAGCTCCTTTCTATCGTATCGTTGTAGCTGATTCCCGTTATCCACGCAACGGTAGATTTATTGAAGAGATCGGTTACTATGATCCGGCACAGACTCCAGCTACCGTTAAGGTTGATGCTGAAAAAGCAAAAAAATGGATGTCCAACGGCGCTCAGCCAACCGACACAGTTCGATCCCTGCTTAAAGCGAACAATATCCTGTAGGAGGTAATCGCAAATGCAGGAATTGATTATTACTATTGTAAAGGGTCTTGTGGACGATAAGGACGCAGTTTCCGTAACTGTTGATGAACCAAAAGAGGACGGAACGGTTGTATACCATCTCCATGTCGCAGCTGATGATATGGGCAGAGTTATCGGTAAACAGGGCAGAATTGCAAAAGCAATTCGGACAATCGTAAGATCCACTGCCGGTAAGGTTGAACAGAAGGTTGCAGTTGAAATCGATTAAGATTTCTTGTAATCATTATCTGAAACAGGATCATCTAAAAGGGCGCAAGGGCAAGTTTAAGCCCTGGGCGTCCTTTTTTTATAGATATAAAAATTTATATAACCCAAAAGGAAAAGGAGGATATAGCGTTGAGAAAAGAATATATCGAGGCTGGTAAAATTGTAACCACTCACGGAATTAAAGGCGAATTAAAGCTTTATCCGTGGTGTGATGACCCGGATATGTTTTATGATATTCAAACGCTTTATTTGGATGCAAAAGGAACAAAGCCAATAAAGCTTTTGGGAATGCGTTATGCAAAAAATATGCCTCTCTTAAAGCTGGAAGGTATTGACTCTATTGAGGACGCTGCAAAATTGCGTGACAAGATTATCTATGTTCACCGTGACGATATTCCGATGGAAGAAGGGGAATACCTCATTCAAGATTTGATGGGCTTGCAGGTAATCGACGCAGATGATGGACATGTTTATGGAAAGTTAACGCAGGTTAGTCCCACCGGTGCAAATGATGTTTATCATATTCTCTTTGCGGATGGTAAAGAGCGTCTGATTCCGGCAATTCCTCAGGTAGTGCTGGAGGTGGATCTTGAGGGCGGTGTAATGAAGATTCGTCCACTGGAGGGACTGTTTGACGATGAGGATTGATATTGCAACACTCTTTCCGGAAATGTGTGAAACGGTTTTAGGCGAGAGTATTATCGGCAGAGCCAGACGTGCAGGAAAGCTTGAAATTTTTTGCCATAATATTCGGGATTATACACAGGATAAACATCGCCGTGTAGATGACACCCCTTATGGCGGCGGCAAGGGGATGTTGATGCAAACAGAACCAATCTATAACTGTTATCAGGCGGTGTGCGATATGATTGGAACAAAACCGCACACCATCTATATGTCTCCAAAAGGAATGCCTTTCACACAAAAACGTGCGGGAGAACTTCGAGAGATGGAGAATATTTTTATCCTGTGTGGGCATTATGAAGGGGTAGACCAAAGGGTTTTAGATGAAATTATTGATGAAGAAATTTCTTTGGGAGATTATGTTTTGACCGGTGGCGAGCTGGGAGCAATGGTGGTTGCTGATGCAGTTGGCAGACTATGCCCGGGTGTGTTATCCGAGGAAGTGTGTTTTACAGAAGAAAGTCACTATGACGGGCTGCTGGAATATCCACAGTATACCCGTCCACCGGTTTGGCACGACAAAGAAGTTCCTCCCGTTCTCGCAAGCGGGCATCACGCCAACATTATGAAGTGGCAGAGAGAGCAGTCTATTCTTGAAACAGCACACAAACGTCCGGATCTGCTGCAAAAAGCAATCGACGAAGGAAAGTTAACTCAAAAGGAGTGCCGTTGGCTTCAGGAACAGTTGAATGAAGACCTGTAATTTTATTTTAATGGAAATAAAATTGCCAGAATAAAACTCTGCGGACAAAAATATAGATTGGGCATATATTATATTGATTCCTTTGTAGAGGAAATACATGATAAAAAATGTATATAATGACAGCTATGTTGAAAACTTTATAGTGAATACAAACAAACACAATCTCTTTTCTAAGCCTTCATATAGAAAAGAAGCAGAAAATCGTAGTTCAATGTAAAAGAATAGCAAAATATGCGTTGACGAAAAGTGCCTTTGTGATATAATAAATTTGTGTCAAGAAACAGGCAGATAAAAGAAAGGAATCCGTTATTTTTTTTACCCTTTTTTACACTGTCTTAAATTGAGAATTTTTAAACATCTTAGAACAGGGGAGTAACTGAAATGTTTGTAAAAGAAGTAGTGGTACAGAATCAGGTTGGTCTTCATGCACGTCCAGCAACATTTTTTATCCAGAAAGCAAATGAATATAAAGCTTCTATCTGGGTTGAGAAAGAGGATCGCAGAGTAAATGCCAAGAGCCTTCTGGGCGTTTTGTCTTTGGGTATCGTTGGCGGAACCACCATCCGCATTATTGCTGACGGAGCAGATGAAAAAGAAGCTGTTGAAAGCCTGGTAGAGCTGGTAGAATCCGGTTTTGCTGAATAATTAGCAGCTTTAGCCAAAAGCTTCGGCTACGAATCAGTCGCATAAGAACCTGAAAGGTGTATTGGCCCGTTTTGGCTGATACACCTTTTTTACATTTATTTTGCAGGGAGGAACTTTGTGGATAACCCCAGATTAGATTATCTAAGAGATAAGGTAAAAAAATTGCCGTTAAATCCAGGCATTTATATTATGAAGGATAAAAAGGGGCAAATTATTTATATCGGAAAAGCAAAGGCACTGAAAAACCGTGTCAGCAGTTACTTTCGCAGTGTAGATAAACATACTCCTAAGGTTTATCGTATGGTAGAGAATGTCTGGGATTTTGAATATATTGTAACCTCCAGCGAGTTTGAAGCGTTGGTGTTAGAATGCAGCTTTATCAAACAACATTCTCCAAAGTATAATATCCTTTTAAAAGATGATAAAGGATATCATTATATCCGAATCGGAAATGGGGAGTATGGCAAAATTACTGCAAGCCACCAACCGCAAAAAGACGGGGCAAGATATTTAGGACCCTATCTTTCGGGATATGTGGTAAATCAAACGGTAGATGAAGTAAACAAAGCGTTTTTGCTGCCGACCTGCACCCGAAATTTCCCACAGGATATTGGTAAACAGCGTCCTTGTCTGAATTTTCATATTAAACAGTGTATGGCTCCGTGCAGTGGAAAGATTTCAGCAGAGGAATACGCTGAGGCATTGGAGGAAGCGGTCAACTTTTTGAAAGGATCAGGCAGCAATATTCAAAAGGTTTTAACCGAAAAGATGATGCAGGCATCAGAAAACCTCCAGTTTGAAAAAGCAGCTCGGTACCGTGATAGAATCCGCGCAATACAAGGGTTAAATGAAAACCAAAAGGTAGTATCTATCAGATATGAGGAAGAAGATGTGATTGCACTGGTGCAGTCCTCTATCAAATGCTGTGCTGTGGTGCTGCAATTCCGTGATTATCGCTTAGTGGATAAAGAATATTTTATGCTGGATGAAATGGCAGAATTTTCCGATGCGGCTTTCTTTGGAAACGAAGAAGGCAAGCAGGATCAGATCATGGAAAATGTTCTTAAAGAACTGAGAACACAGTTTGTTTTAAGCTATTATAATATGAAGAACAGTGTACCAAAAGCGGTAGTTCTAGATGGTGAGAGCAGCTGTGCAGAAGAATTGGAAAAATATCTTTGCAAAAAAGCAGGAAGAAATGTCCAACTTCTTCTTCCGCAAAAAGGGGATCAGATGAAGCTGCTGCAAATGGCAAAGGAAAATGCAAGCCAGCAGATTGCAGAACAAACCAAAAGAACCAGCCGTGAAATTTCTGCTTTGGATGAGCTGGCAAGGCTGCTGGGACTGCACCAAATCCCAAACTATATCGAAGCTTACGATATTTCTAACATCGGAAACCAAACCATCGTAGCAGGTATGGTCGTTTTTGAGGGAGGAAGACCGCTTAAAGGAGCTTATCGCAAGTTTTCGGTACGTTCGGTAGTTGGCAAACCGGATGATTACGCTTCGATGAGAGAGGTTATCACCCGCAGGCTGGAACGCTATTCTCAACATAAAGAAGAAGGAGTGGGCTTTGGCAGATTGCCGGATTTGATCCTTTTGGACGGAGGCAAAGGTCATGTTGCAACAGTAAAACCGATTGTGCAGCAGATGGGATTTGATATTCCCATATTCGGTATGGCAAAAGATGACCGCCATCGAACCAGAACCATTGCAACTGAAGACGGAGAACTTTCGGTTTCTTCTTTCCATGCAGCATTTGATATGCTGATAAATATTCAGGATGAGGTTCATCGTTTTTCAATCACCTATTCCCGTTCAAAACACCAAAACCGTGCAATGGATTCGGTGCTGCGGTCGGTAGAAGGTATTGGTGAAAAACGGGCAAAGAATTTGTTTTTACGTTTTAGAACGCTCAAAGCAATGGAAGCGGCAACACTGGAACAGTTAGAAGAAACACCGAGCATGACTCATCTGACAGCCCTGAACCTTTATCAAGCACTGCACAGTAAAGAAAAATAACTTGATTCATTTCATCTTTATTAACTGTGTTTGATGGAAGGGAAAATGTTTGACTTACCATTGACAAATCGTAGGAAAACGAAGATAATAAAAGAGAATTAACATTGGGAATTTTGTTCCTAGGAAAGGAAAAAGATATGAGAGTTACCACAGGTCTTGCAAGAGGAAGAAATCTGGAGGCTCCGCAGGGGCTGGATACCAGACCATCTTCCGATATGACAAAGCAGGCGGTATTTAATATTATTCAAAATTATGTGGAGGGCTGTGTCTTTCTGGATTTGTTTGCCGGTTCAGGGCAAATGGGCATCGAAGCACTCAGCAGAGGTGCAAAACAGGCAGTATTTATTGACAGCTCCTCCAAAGCAGTTGAGGTTGTCAAAACAAACCTCAAACATTGTGGCTTGATGGAGCAGGCAAGAGTAGCCCAGATGGAAGCAAAATCCTTCTTACAGAATGGTTCGCAGAAGTTTGATGTCATCTTTTTAGATCCCCCTTATCAGCAGCAAATGATTGATGCTGTTTTGCCTTTGGCAGTAGAAAGATTGGAAGAGAACGGAATCATTGTTTGCGAAACTGAGCGCAACGAAACGCTGCCAGAGCAGGCAGGAGAATATGTCGAAACCAAAACTTACCTTTACGGAAAAGCGAAGGTAACAGTTTACCGCAAAAGGGAACCGGAGGGGGAAGAATAACCGGATGAATCAGCAGAAAAGAATCGCAGTTGTTCCGGGAAGTTTTGACCCAATTACCAAAGGTCATATGGACATTATCCGCAGAGCGCAAGGTCTGTTTGACAGGGTAATTGTACTTGTAGTTATCAATGCCCAGAAGCAACCCCAATTTTCTTTGCAAGAGCGTGTAGAATTGATTCGTTCGTCGGTAGATAATTTGTCGGGCGTAGAGGTAGACAGCTATGAAGGTCTGCTTGTAGATTATGTTCGAGATGTGGGAGCTTGTGCGATTGTCAAAGGGCTTCGGGCAGTTTCCGACTTTGAGTATGAGTTTCAAATGGCATTGATGAACAAACAATTATACGATAAAGTTGAAACCGTCTTTTTGACAACAAGCACTGAAAATCAATATCTCAGCTCCAGCGTGGTAAAACAGATTGCTTCTTTTGGAGGCAATATCAAACCTTTCGTGCCGGAACAGGTTCATGAAAGGATTGCCAGTCGCCTGAATCCGGTACAGCACAAACCAGTAAAATAAAACGGCACAGGAGGAAGAATACAATGAACATTGATGAAATTTTAAATATGATTGATGATATGCTCGAAGAAGCGTGGGGACTTCCATTCTCTGGTGGTCGTTGTGTAGTGGATGCACAGAGAGTGCGTGAATGTGTTGAGGATATTCGCTTAAATCTTCCCGGAGAAATCAAACAGGCAAAGATGATTGTATCGGACCGCAATGATATCATCAAAACAGCAGAGCGTCAGGCAGAAGCTACTGTGCGAAAAGCAGAAGAACGTGCCAGAATGTTGATTGCACAGGAAGAAATTGTGAAACAGGCACAGGAAAAAGCAGCCGACATTATTGCACAAGCACAGATGGCAGCAAAGGAGATTCGTCGTGCTTCACATGAATTTTCTGATTCTATCCTTCGTCAAACTGAGGAAAATATGGGAGAATCGCTTAAAAATATACGAGAAACCCGTCAGGCATTGCGTAATGCGACCGGAAAGGTAAAGCAGATCTCAAAAGAAGATTAGTAAACAAGGGGGTAGATTTTTGCATGAATTTCGTATGCAAAAATCTGCCCCTTTTTTATCACATCAAAATTGTGAAAAACAGTTGATTATATGATAAAGGAGAA
The DNA here is from genome assembly GCA_020024325.1 of Negativibacillus sp. Taxonomy (GTDB): domain Bacteria; phylum Bacillota; class Clostridia; order Oscillospirales; family Ruminococcaceae; genus Negativibacillus. Next base: position 49,537 of record JAHHTY010000001.1, on the reverse strand, counting down.
TTTGTTTGAGCGTAGCAGGATTAAAATGGACTGCCTTAATTTTAATGGTTATAGACCATCTGGGAGAGTTTTTTCCACAGAGTATACCATTGTGGTTTCGCTGGCTGGGTAGATTGTCAGCGCCGCTGTTTTTGTTCTGTTTAGCTAAGGGATTGGAGAAAACACGAAGCCGAAAAAAATATTTGAAAAGATTATGGATTGGATCAGCGGTGATGGGAACAGGTAATTTTTTGTTGATGTTATCCTTCCCCGCTGCACCGGTGAAAATCAGTAATAATATCTTTTCAACAATGGTGCTGATTGCAACCTGCATATGGATAATAGAAAGTTTTCGCGATAATAGTATGCGAGAAGATCGCCTGAAAAATCCTAAAGGTGCTTTGATAATCTTTGCGGCGGCACAGGTGATTTCTTTTATTGTATGTGGTGCTGCAATGCAATTTGGTATATCATTGGAAAATTTGATTTGCGGATTTCTGCCAAACTTTTTCTATTGCGAAGGTGGAATAGGCGTTGTATTGCTAGGGTTGATTTTATATTATTGGGGTAAAGAACCGAAAAAACTATGCCTTAGCTATGGAATTTACAGTGGTTTGGAGTTCCTTTCCTCCTTTTTACTGGCAGTACAGTTTCAAATTTATGGAGCAATTTTTCAATACTTTTATCAGTGGATGATGATATTTTCTTTGCCATTCATGTTGTCTTATAACGGACAAAAAGGCAAAGGAGGCAAGGCAGTTTCACGATTCTTTTATATTTTCTATCCATTACATATCTGGCTTTTCTTTCTGCTTTCAGCAGTGGGTAGATTATAAAAATAAAAATCTGCACTTCCTTTTAGTCGGATACTAATAAAACATTAGTATCAGGACTTGCTTTTTATCACAGCTCATTTTCTATCCGAAGAACCTACAAATACAGCAAAATATAGATAACAGTTTGATATATCACTTGGTTAAAGAAAACAAGGATATAGGGTATTACAAATATAGTTGTTTTGCTATGCTTAATAGATAGTAAAAAGGAATAATATCAGAGGAGGAAATATCGGTATGAGAAAAATTAAATCAAAGCATATCATAATGGCATTTCTTTCAGTTATACTCTTTTCTCTTTGTTTGATTGCGGGAAGTTTTCATAGCTTATTTTTTATTTTTGCCGCACTGTTTTTAATTACCTATGTGCTAATTGATAGAAAATTCTTACGATGTCCTCATTGCTCCGGCTTTATAAATTTGGATGGATTGATTTATGCCAAAACACATATTTATCATTGTTCGCATTGTGGAAAAGTCATCGAAATTGAAAGTTAAACTTTTGCTTTGATCTATAATCAACAAGGTGCTTTTTTAGATTTCAATGAATCCAAAGATAGTTGTAAATAATTTCATTATTCACAACTTCCATATGATACAACTGGACATATTTAATCTTGAGAAACTGGTGTATCTTGCAGCACTTAATAACCGTAGATAAAATCGGGCATTTCAAATCAGAATTTATCCAATATACTTTTACAAATGATAATATATTCAATTTGCACAATTTGCACAATCGGTTCTGATTTCTAAAATAGCGCAGTTAGAACATGAAAGGAAAAAATTTGTTATGAAGAATAAAAAAAGAATCAGTGTAATTATGGCAGTATGTGTGTTATTAACAGCCTTTTTCATGGCAGGTTGTAGAAGTAATGAGAAGCAGGAGCCGCCCGTTGCAACATCAGAGAGCGTCGATTCCGATATAGAAGAAAAAGATGCAGATACCATCTCTTTAACAGAGGAAACTGCCGAGAAATATATGACGCAGATTCTGGAATCTTTTCTTTTGCAGAAAGACGGCTCAGTGTCCTTTAACGTTCCCAATCCTATTCCTAAAAGTGATGGAAAAAACATTTTGTTGAACATTACTCTCTATGCGCAGTATCGAACAGGGGATGGCAGCAGTACGACACAAAATTTATTGGATAATAAAATGTCATGGAAAGGCGGAGAAACTTATACAGACAAACTTGATTTGCAGTTGGGAGAGTTGGAGCGTGTTTTCCTGCGCGTTGCTTTTCCGGAAGTCTTTGAGGACAATACATGGAAAGATACTTATCCGGCAAAATATATTGAACTGACAGCCCCTTTTGCTTATGGTGAACCGATAAAAGTTAATGATACAGAAAATACAATTACTGCATCTCAAAATGGAGAACAGGCTACTATAAATCTAACCTATGCAAATATAGCTGATAGACAGGTGACCTTTATGCTGCCAAAGGGAATATCTCTGGTATCTGCTGATAAGAGTATCCCTAATCAAGAAGACGATGAATTTTTGCTGGTAACAGATGAGGGCAATGCTGTGGGTGGTCTGTTGTTTATGGATTTAGCATCCGGTAAAGAGGATTTAAAAAATGTGATACCGTCAGAGAATAAGCTTCCTATGCAGGTTTACGCAGGGGCTGTACTTCCAAATCACGTGCAGTATGAAAATTATCAGGTGCAACAATATGGGGAAACCTCTGCTGCTGCAACGGCTGTGTTTTCCAGTCAAGATTTAAGTCTGTTGGGCAAAGAATATGATTCTGCGGCGGAAATTCCATTTGCCAATGAAAAGAATGTGGTGCTTTTTTATGATTACGAAAAACTCCCCGTTTTCATGCAGATTTCCTTTGATAAAGAAGCTGTCCCTCAAACTGTCTGTGCAGAAATTGCCAGGAGTATTGCTGTAAAATGACAGTCTGCTGCCATCTATCCAATGTATAAAGAATGATTACACAACAAAACAGCAGGCACAGATTTTATTTCTGTACCTGCTGTTTTGATTTTTTGTTTTATAAATTTCTCTGTTTTGTTTAGAGGATTTAAGTACTGATTTTTTCAGTCAATAGCAAACATAGATTTTCAGTAAATTGATAAAAATAGAAGAGAAAAAATATCAACAATGACTAAGTTTTAGAAAAGCTATTGATTTATTTCTTCAGAAAAGCTATCTTATAAGAGTAAAAGTATTTAAAGTTCATTTGCAAAATCTACTGATTGAACTGAAAATTCTTTACCATCCAGATAAGATAAAATATCACCATCGGTGCAAAAATGAAAGCGCAGCTTGTAGGCGTATAATGCCTGATAAGAATGTCCGGAACCTTTGTTCTGGGAATTGGTTCCATATTTGGTATCGCCAACTAACGGATGACCGTAAAAAGCCATGTGTGCACGGATTTGGTGGGTGCGTCCTGTTTTTAAATCGACCTCCAAAAGGCTGACCTTACCGTTAGTTTTCAGAGTTTTATAAGAGGTGATGATGGTTTTACTGTTTGGAACCTGTTTGTGGAAAACACGAACCTGATTGCGTGAGCTGTCCTTTACAAGATAGTCTTTTAAGGTAGCGGATTTAGGCTGAGGTACTCCGTGAACAAGGCAGAGATACAGTTTAGAAAGTTCACGGTCTTTGATTTTTTGGTTCAAAATACGCAGAGAAGCAGCATTTTTAGCGGCGATAACAATACCGCCGGTATTGCGGTCGATACGGTTACATAAGGAAGGAACAAAGCTGTTTTCTTCTTCCGGGTTGTACTCACCTTTGTTATAAAGGTAGTGCAGGATTCGGTTAATCAGGGTATCAGGGGTATTATCATCATCCTCGTGAACCACAAGCCCCGGTTTTTTGTCCACCAACAGGATGTTTTCATCTTCATAAATAATATTGATTTTATCGGGAACTTTGAGGAAAACAAGATCTTGCCGACCTTCACCAAAAAACTCATCATTGATATAAAGCTCAATGATATCACCTTCGTTCAGACGGTCTTGTGGTTGACAGCGTTTTTTGTTGAGTTTGATTCGTTTTAAACGAAAATATTTGTATAGTAGCGTATGCGGCAGTGCAGGCACTGTTTTTTCAACGAACTTGCTGACACGCTGACCGGCATCGTTGTGATTGATGGTAAAGGATTTCATAATCTGGAAAACACCTTTCTGTATAAGATAGCAAAATTATAGATTAACAGTGATTTGATTATAACATACCGTCAAAAATTTGCAACGGTCATATCGAGATAAAAAATGACGACAACAAAAACAGCAAAAGGAGGCGATATTATCGCATCTTCGGAAGATAAAAAAGAGCAGGGAATTCACAGTGGGCATCGTCTTCGTCTAAGACGGCGGTTTGATGCCACAGGACTGAAGGGTTTTGACGAACATACAGCATTGGAACTGCTCTTGTTTTATGCTTTGCCAAGGCAGGACACAAACCCTCTGGCACACCGTTTGCTGGAACATTTTGGCAGTCTTGCAGCTGTTTTTTCTGCTTCAAAAGAGGAGTTGATGCAGGTTAAAGGTGTGGGAGAAAACACAGCAATACTCCTGCGTCTGGTGCCGCAGCTGACGCAGCTTTGCAGGGAACAACGACAAGAGGGAAAGCTGGTGTTGGACAATTCGACTAAAGCAGGAGAATATCTGATACAGCGGTTATATGAAAGACAAACAGAGACACTGCTCATGCTGTGTTTAGATGCCAAAAAGCAGATGATAGCCTGTGAAGAATTGGGAAACGGTAACATCAACAGTATCAGTATCACAATGCGAGAGATTGCACAAATTTGTTTGAGAAAGAATGTGTCGGGCATAATCTTGGCGCACAATCATCCCAGTGGACTTGCACTTCCGTCCCGAGAAGATATTGCAATGACACGAAAAGTGCAAGATGTTCTGCAAAAAGTTGGAGTGCAGGTATATGACCATTTCGTTATAACAGAAAAGGAATTTTACTCAATGAAAGACCATAAGCTTTTTTAAGCTTAAGGATAGAAACTTTGTATATGTAAGAATACTAGCAACATTCTGCATTGCAGAGAAAACATTCCGTGAATACGGAAAAGGAGGAGATTTTATGATGAAAAAAGCAACAACAATGTTGTTGACAGCGGCAATGATCCTTTCTATGGGTATGACAGCAGGTGCAACCGAGGCAAAATACAGCATCTATGTAGGTGATGAAGAATTGCAGCTCAGACAGGCTGATAAAGTTGTAACTTATCAGCTGGAGGATTCTCGTATTACACTTAGCAAAAATAAGGATGATGGAATTGCAGTTTCCTTTGTTGAAGAAGATGAAGGAGCAAGAAAAATCTCTTTGGGAACACAAAAGAGCGTAACCGTTTCCGGTGAGCTGGATAGTCTCAATATCAGCAAAACACTGGACAAAGAATATTCCGTCAAAATTTCTAAAAAAGCAGAGATTGACCAGCTGTTCTCCAGCGGTAATGCGAAGATTAGCGTAGACGGTGATATTGATGAAGTATATCTCGTTTCTACTGGAGCAAAGCTAACCGCAAACAGCGGAAGTGGCGTAGAGCTTGTTTATGCAAAAAATAAAAACAGTGTAAAAGGTATCTTAAATCACAAGGTAAAACCTTATAGAGAACCCGCAAAAGTAGAAAGCGTATATAATCGTGACGATGACGATGATGACAGAGGATACCATTACCGTTATGATGACGATGATCTTGGTATCTCCAGAGTTCGTGATTATGGCAACAAAATCAGCTTTAACTGTGAAGTTTCCGGAGCTACCGTACGTTGGAACGGCTATAAAATTGGAACAACACAACGTGGCAGCAATACCTTTACAGTAGGTTCTTCCCGTTATTGGGATGACAAACTGACTATCTCAAAAGATGGATTTGAAAAAGAAGTTTATTATATGGGCGATGGTGATGATGATGATTATCATTATGCCAGCGGAAGCAATGTCCATTATCATAGAGAACACTAACCGGTAATGTGATGTAAAAAAGGGTCGGCTTAAAACCGACTCTTTTTTGTTGTAATTTTGTTAGAAAAATAGCGCACAATATTGCTAAGACAGATGGTCAAGAAGAACGCAAAGACCGAAGAAGTGAAAAAACAAGGAATTGACTTTTAATTTGCGTAGTGCTAAAATCAAAGAAGAAAAGTAGAATAAAACATCTTTAGAAAGAAGGGAAATCGAGAATGCAGGAGGAAAAAGGTTTTGAATTGGTGTCACCCTACCAACCTACCGGAGATCAGCCACAGGCAATTCAACAGCTGGCACAAGGGGTGCTAAACGGAGATAAGGAACAAACCTTATTGGGTGTTACGGGTTCCGGCAAAACATTTACCATGGCAAACATTATAAAAGAAGTAAACCGTCCAACCTTGGTTTTGGCACATAACAAAACGCTGGCAGCTCAGTTGTGTTCGGAGTTTAAAGCTTTTTTTCCGAACAACGCAGTGGAATATTTTGTATCCTACTACGACTACTATCAGCCGGAAGCATATATTGCAAACACAGATACTTATATTGAAAAAGACAGTGCCATCAATGATGAGATAGAAAAGTTGAGGCACTCGGCAACTTCTGCATTGTCTGAACGCAGAGATGTTATCATCGTAGCCAGCGTTTCCTGTATTTATTCGCTTGGTGACCCTATCGACTACCGAAATATGGTTATCTCTTTGCGTACCGGTATGCAGAAGGAACGTGACGAGCTAACCAAAAAATTAGTAGAGCTTCAGTATGAACGCAACGATATTAACTTTATCAGAAATAAGTTTCGCGTTCGGGGTGATGTGGTGGAAATCTTCCCTTCATATGGCAGTGAAACTGCAATCAGAGTTGAGTTTTTTGGCGATGAGATAGACCGTATTTCTGAAATCAATGTTGTCACAGGCGAGGTGAAAAATGTAGTTTCCCATGTGGCAATCTATCCGGCATCTCATTACATCGTTCCACGGGAGAAGATGCAGCAGGCATTGTGTGAGATACGGGACGAGATGGAAGAAAGAGTGGCTTACTTTAAAGCAAATGATAAACTGATTGAAGCACAGCGAATCATGGAACGCACAAATTATGATATGGAGATGTTGACAGAGATCGGTTTTTGCAAAGGAATCGAAAACTATTCTCGTGTGCTGTCCGGCAGAGAAGCCGGAAGCAGCCCATATACATTGTTAGACTATTTTCCGGAAGATTTCCTGTTGTTTGTGGACGAGTCCCATGTAACGCTGCCACAGGTGCGAGGGATGTATGGCGGCGACCAAGCACGAAAAAAGAATCTGGTCGATTATGGATTCCGTCTGCCTTCTGCTTATGATAACCGACCGCTGACCTTTGATGAATTTTATGGCAAGCTCAATCAGATTATCTTTGTCAGCGCAACACCGGGACAGTTAGAAAAAGAACGAAGCAGCCGAATTGTAGAACAGGTTATTCGTCCTACGGGATTGGTGGACCCTGAAATTGACGTTCGCCCGGTAGATGGACAGATTGATGACCTGCTTTCCGAAATCAATGCCCGAACCGAGAAGGGAGAGCGTGTTCTGGTAACCACTCTGACTAAAAAGATGGCGGAGGATTTAACGTCTTACTTTGAAAATATGGGTGTCAAGGTTCGTTATATGCACCACGGAATTGATACCATAGAACGAATGGAAATTATCCGTGACCTGCGTTTGGGAGAGTTTGATGTTCTGGTGGGCATTAACCTTTTACGAGAAGGTTTGGATATTCCGGAAGTATCGTTAGTGGCAATTCTTGATGCAGATAAAGAAGGATTTTTGAGAAGCGAAACTTCGTTGGTACAGACCATCGGACGAGCAGCGAGAAATGCTAACGGCAAGGTTATCATGTACGCAGATTCGGTTACAGACTCGATGGAAAAAGCAATCAGCGAAACTTACCGCAGACGTGAGGTACAGCTTAAATATAATGAGGAACATGGTATCATTCCGCAGACAATCAAGAAAGACGTTCGTGAAATTTTGGAAATTTCCACAAGGGAAAATACCGAGAAAATAGGAAAAGGCAAAAAACGTATGAGCCAAACCGAACTTCGCATGACGATTGAAAAATTGACTGCGGAAATGAAGGGTGCGGCACAAATTTTGGAGTTTGAGCACGCAGCTTATCTGCGAGATAAAATTAAAAAGCTGAAGGAACAATATTCTGCAAATCCAAACCTAAAGATAATGAAGGATGCAGATGAGAAAAATAAGAGTAAGAAAAAATAGTGGGAATAGGAAACATCGAATATCCAAGGAGGACAGAATGAATGATAAAATTGTGATTCACGGTGCAAGGGAACATAACCTCAAAAACGTGAATCTGGAAATTCCAAGGGATAAATTGATTGTGTTTACCGGTCTGTCCGGTTCAGGTAAATCTTCCCTTGCTTTTGATACCATTTATGCAGACGGGCAGAGAAGATATATGGAAAGCCTTTCTTCTTATGCCCGCCAGTTTTTGGGAATGATGGAAAAACCTGATGTAGACGAAATCAGCGGACTTTCTCCGGCAATTTCAATTGACCAAAAAACGACATCAAAGAATCCTCGTTCCACTGTGGGAACAGTAACCGAAATTTATGACTATCTTAGACTATTGTATGCCCGCATCGGAACTCCGCATTGCCCGGTTTGTGGCAGGGAAATCAGCCAGCAGACGGTGGACCAGATGGTAGACCAAATTTTGCAGCTTCCTCAACGCACCAAGATTCAGATTTTGGCTCCGATTGTTCGGGGAAAAAAGGGAATGCACCAAAAAGAATTTGAGCGAATGAAAAAATCGGGCTATGTTCGTGTTCGTGTGGATGGAAATCTGTACGAACTTTCGGAAGAAATTGTTCTTGATAAAAATAAAAAGCATAATATAGAAGTTGTAATAGACCGATTGGTTGTCCGTGATGACATACAGTCCCGTTTAAGCGACTCATTGGAAACTGCATTGGAGCTGACCGGCGGCTTGGTTGTGGTGGACGTTGTGGATGGGGAAGAAATGATGTTTTCTCAAAGTTATTCCTGTCCCGAGCACAACATCAGCATCGAGGAACTCAGCCCTCGAATGTTCTCCTTCAATAACCCGTTTGGTGCCTGTGAGAAATGCACCGGTCTGGGAACCTTTATGAGCATCGACCCGGCTTTGGTAATTCCCGATAAAACAAAATCAGTAAGCGAGGGTGCAATCAAGGCAAGCGGATGGTATTATGCCGAAGGCGGCATCGCACAGATGTATTATAAAAGCCTTGCCGAACATTATAACTTTTCTTTGGATACTCCAATCAAAGATTTGCCAAAAGAAATTGTGGATATCCTGTTATATGGAACAAAGGGCGAAAAGATAAAGATGGTGCGAGATACCGAGGATATTAAGTCAACCTATTATACTGAGTTTGAAGGTGTTGCAAACAATCTGGAGCGACGCTTTAGAGAAACCTCCTCGAACTGGATGAGAGAGGAGATCACCACATGGATGAATGCGGTGGATTGTCCGCAGTGTCACGGTGATCGTCTAAAAAAAGAAAGCCTTTCGGTGTTGATTGGCGGAATGAATATCAGCCAGCTGTGCCGCCTTTCGGTAGTGGCAATGCTCGACTTCTTCGATAATCTTGAGCTGACTGAAAAACAACAGCAAATCTCCTATCAGATCATTAAGGAGATTCGCTCTCGTCTGGAATTTTTGCAGAATGTGGGTTTGGATTATTTAACCCTTTCCCGAGCTTCCGCAACCCTTTCAGGTGGAGAAAGCCAACGTATTCGTCTTGCCACACAGATTGGCTCTTCACTGATGGGTGTTTTGTATATTTTGGATGAACCAAGCATCGGTCTGCATCAAAGAGATAATGATAAGCTGATTGGAACATTGCAGCATCTCCGTGACCTGGGGAATACTGTTATTGTGGTGGAACACGATGAAGATACTATGTTTGCATCAGACTATATTGTAGATATCGGTCCGGGTGCAGGGGTGCACGGCGGAGAGGTTGTCTGTGCCGGAACGATTAACGAAATTATGGCGTGTGAAAAATCGATAACAGGACAATATTTAAGTGGAAAGAAGAAAATTCCTGTTCCGGAAGTACGCCGAAAAGGCAACGGAAAAAAACTGGTCATTAAAGGTGCAGCACAAAATAATCTCAAAAACATCAATGTTACCCTTCCACTGGGAACCCTTACAGCGATAACAGGTGTGTCCGGCTCCGGAAAATCTTCCCTCATCAATGAAATCTTATATAAAGGGCTAGCGATGGAGCTAAACCATGCCAAAGCCAGACCGGGTAAACATAAAGAGATTGTGGGAATTGAGGAATTGGATAAGGTGATTGATATTAGCCAAAGTCCGATTGGACGAACTCCTCGTTCCAATCCGGCAACCTATACCGGTGTCTTTACCGATATTCGCCAGCTGTTTGCGCAAACAAACGAAGCAAAAGCAAGGGGATATGATAGCGGCAGATTTTCTTTTAATGTAAAAGGAGGTCGCTGCGAAGCCTGTGAAGGTGACGGTATTTTGCAAATTGAGATGCACTTTTTGCCGGATATTTATGTTCCTTGTGAAGTTTGTAAAGGAAAGCGATATAACCGTGAAACGCTTGAAGTGAAGTATAAAGATAAAACTATCAGCGATGTTTTGGAAATGACCGCAGAGGAGGCGTACACCTTCTTTGAAAATATTCCAAAGATTGCCCGTAAAATAAAAACTTTGTGCGATGTAGGGCTTGGTTATGTGAAACTCGGACAGTCTGCAACCACTTTGTCTGGTGGTGAAGCACAGCGTGTAAAGCTGGCAACGGAACTTTCCAAAAAAGCCACAGGAAAGACGATCTATATTTTGGATGAGCCAACTACAGGTTTGCACGCTGCCGATGTCCATAAATTGATTGAGGTTTTGCAAACATTGGTGGACAGCGGCAATACTGTGGTAGTCATTGAACATAATTTAGATGTGATTAAAACTGCTGACTATATCGTTGATCTAGGTCCGGAAGGCGGCAACCGCGGAGGCGAAATAGTTGCTTGTGGTACACCGGAACAGGTAGCGGCATGTGAAAAATCTTATACCGGAAAATATCTCAAAAAGATATTGCCTAAAGGGTAAGTTTATAATACCTAAAAAAATGCTATTTTTTTCAGGATATGAAGCAACTATTTGTTAATTTTATATCTTTACAATATTATACTTTTTTTGTATAATATAAATATGAGAAGTGAAACAACAGAAAGGAAGATGTACCATGTCCGCAGTTAAAATTACAGAAGGTATTTATGCCGTTGGAATCAATAACCCGAATATGAGGGTCTTTGATATTATCATGAAAACCGATTCCGGTACCAGCTATAACTCTTACCTGGTAAGAGGAAACGAAAAAACAGCATTGATTGAAACTTGTCACGAAGCTTTTTTTCCACAGTATTTGGAAAATATCAAAGAAGTTTGTCCGCTGGAAGAAATTGACTACATCATCATGAACCATAACGAACCGGATCACTCCGGTGCTTTGGCAAAGTTGATGGCACTGATGCCAAATGCGCAGCTGATTGCTTCTCAGGCAGGTTCTATCTACCTGAAAAATATTACGAATATTGAAAACCTGGAAATTCATAGGGTAAAAGATGGCGATACACTGGATCTCGGTGGTAGAGTTCTGACCTTCTTCTTTGCACCAAATCTGCATTGGCCTGATTCCATGTTTACATGGGTAGAAGATGCAAAAACTCTCTTTACCTGCGATTTCCTCGGCTGTCATTACTGCGAACCATATACTTTTGATACCTGCATTGCTTATCCAAAAGCTTATGATGCAGCATTGGAACTGTATTATGGTGCTATTTTCGGTCCGTTTTCTTCTTTTGTTCGCAAAGGTTTGGAGAAGATTAAGGCTCTCCCGGTTCATCCTGATTTTATTTGTACAAGCCACGGTCCCGTTCTCACTAAAAATGGAAAGTTAAACGAGGTTCTTTCACGTTACGAAGAATGGTCTGCCCCATCTGTTAATAAAATTCCTGTTATTCCGGTATTCTACACATCTGCTTATGGCAATACTGCAAAACTGGCTGAAAAAATCCGCGAGGGTATTCTGGAAGCAAAACCATATGCAGAGTGTGAAACTTATGACATCATCGAGCACGATATGGCGCAGTTACACACACTGATTAACCGTTGTAATGCTTTTGCAGTGGGCAGTCCAACACTCAATCGCGATGCAGTTGCACCCGTTTGGAATTTGCTGGCAGGAGTAGACGCAATCAACTCTGCAAGAAAACCGGCAATGGTATTCGGTTCCTTTGGATGGACAGGAGAAGCAGTAGGAAATATTCAGGCAAGATTGCAGGGATTAAAGATGAATGTGTTTGGGGAAGGTTTTAAGGTGAACTTTGTACCAACCGAAGAAGATTTAGAAAAGGCAAAAGAATATGGAAAATCTTTTGCACAGAGCTTCTAAATAGTCCTTGTTGATTCACTTGCTTTGACTGATTAGACAATAAAGCAAAAAGGAGATGCGATGATGGAACTGCTGGATTTGCTTTTAAAACGAAGAAGTGTCAGACAGTATACAGGTGAGCCGATTCCAAAGGATTTGCTGGAAAAAATTTTGCAGGCAGGTTTGTTATCTCCATCCGGCAGAACCCGTAAACCCTGGGAATTTGTAGTGGTTCAGAAAAAAGAAACACTGGAAAAACTTTCTCATTGCAGAGTTGGGGCAAGCAAGATGCTCGAAAATGCAGGCTGTGCCATTCTGGTATTTGCGGATCCGGAAAAAACAGATGTTTGGACAGAAGACTGCTCAATCGTTATGAGCAATATGCATCTGATGGCAGATAGCTTGGGTCTGGGTAGCTGCTGGATTCAGGGAAGACTGCGAGAGGCAGAGGACGGAAGAACAACTGAGGAATTTTGCCGAGAACTTCTTTCGGTTCCAAACTCTTATCGTTTGGAGGCAATCCTTTCTGTTGGAGTAATAGAAAATCACCCGGAGCCTCATCTGTTGCAAGATTTACCAATGGATAAAATTCACTTTGAAAAATATGAATTATAAAAATTGCTGAGAGGCATCAGCGGTAAAACAGGCATTATTAAGATAAATTCTTAATAATGCCTGTTTGTTAATCAAGGATTATATAAAGAAAAAGATGTTTTCTCTTGCTCTGGTTTTAACATCGGTTGCTTTAATTTGAAATAAGATATAATTGTTTCATTCAATGAAACTTTGAAACGATGGGGGATAAATCTGTCATGGATATAACCTGGGTGTTTTTTGATATTGGTTCAACGCTTGTAGATGAAACAGAAGCATATAATCATCGAATAAGAGATATGATTTCTGGTACTGATATTACTTTTAAAGCTTTTGATAAAAAGAGAATTGAGTTAACAAGAAGTGGCTATGACGGAAATTCACAGGCAATTAAATTTTTCGGACTGGCAAAAACACCGTGGCACAGTGAAGATGAGAAACTATTTGCAGATACAAAACAGACGCTGGATTATTTAAAGCGATGCAAATATAAACTTGGCGTTATTGCCAATCAAACTTTGGGTGTAAGCGAAAGACTTAAAAATTGGGGGATTTTAGATTGTTTTGATGTTGTTGCTTCGTCTGCAGAACTTGGAGTATCAAAACCTGATGCCAAAATCTTTTACAAGGCACTTGAAATGGCAGATTATCGTGCAGAAAAAGCTGTGATGGTCGGGGATAGATTAGATAACGATATAATCCCTGCGAAAGCAATCGGAATGAAAACCATATGGATACGCAGTGGCTTGGCTAAATACCAAGATACCATGTTTGCCGAGTCTATTGCGGATTATGTAGTAGATACTCTATCGGATGTAAAAAATATTTTTATGCAAAGAGATAAGAAAGAAACAGAAAATTTGATGTTTAATACCCTTACAAAGTATAAAATGCTGTGATAAAATAAAAGTATCCATTTTTAGAAAGAGGGAGTAAAAATGAAAGTACTTTTATTAAATGGCAGTCCACATCCTGCAGGATGTACTTATACAGCACTGTGTGAAGTGGCTAAAGAGCTTGAGAAAAACGGGATTGAAACAGAGATTTTTCAAATTGGAACAAAACCTGTTTCAGGCTGCATTGACTGCGGAGGATGCAGAAAGACGGGTTATTGTGTGATTGACGATGGAGTAAATGAATTTATTGATAAAGCAAAAGAAGCAGATGGATTTATCTTTGGATCACCGGTATATTTTGCCAGTGCTTCAGGACAAATCAGCTCATTTTTAGACAGAGTGTTTTATGGAAGAACAAGCTTGTTTGAAGGAAAACCGGGAGCAGCCGTTGTCAGCTGTCGGCGTGCGGGGTCTACTGCGTCTTTGGATCAGCTTAACAAATATTTTATGATTAGCGGTATGCCGGTTGTTTCTTCACGTTACTGGAATATGGTGCATGGCAATACCCCTCAGGAAGTTGTGCAAGACAAAGAGGGTATGCAGATCATGCGTACATTGGGCAGAAATATGGCATGGCTATTGCAATGTATTGAAACAGGAAAACAACATGGAATCGAATTTCCAGAGAAAGAACCTGTTCAAAGAACAAATTTTATTCGTTAGAGAAAAGATGTATTTTTGGCATAATACTGCGAAAAATACATCTTTTTTTCATGAACATAAAAGACTGTAGCAAAATATTCATAATATTTTGCTTGACAATGTGGTAACAGATGATTATAATTAGTTTGTCAATCTAATTAAAAGTAACAAGTATTACTTTTAATCTTCGGTGATTAGCTGAAAGGATGTCTAATATGAAACCGTTTGAAGAAAAACTGAATACTGCAATTGTGGAGGCATATCGTTCTATCTTAAAGGTGGAGGAAAGTGTTTTAAAGCGTTCGGATAAAATTGATTTAACCATCAATGAGATGCATATCCTGGAGGCAGTAGGGAAGGGAAAAAATCGACGCAGAACAATTTCTGAACTTGCAGATGACTTGGACGTTACATTGCCGTCGGTTACTGTTGCCATCAACAAGCTGATGAAAAAAGGTTATGTTGAAAAGGTAAGAGGAGAAGAGGATGCAAGAATTGTTTATGTTTCGTTGACACGAATGGGAAGAAAAATTGATTCTGCACACCGCTATTTTCATGAGTCGATGGTGAGAAGCATCATCAAGGGAATGACAGAGGAAGAACAGCAAATTTTGTATCAAGGCATTATGAAGCTGGATTTATTCCTCAAAGAACAGATTGAAAAATAAAGAATAGTTTAAAAGAGGGTGAAAAAAGTGTTTCGATTGCTTTCGGTAGCAAGTGCCCTTCCTAAATGCCGAAAAACAAATGATGATTTGTCTGGATTCTTGGATACCAGCGATGAATGGATCAGCCAAAGAACAGGGATTCGGGAACGGGCAGTATGTACAGATGAAAGTCTGACAGAGCTGCTTACCACAGCAGGCAAAGAGGCGCTTGCTCGTGCAGGAATTACAGCCCAACAGTTGGATTTGATTCTGTGTGCCACCATTAAAGGAGATTACATCACACCTTCGCAAGCCTGCATCATCCAAAAAGAGCTTGGAGCAAAATGCCCGGCAATGGATATTGGAGCTGCTTGTACAGGTTTTTTATATGCATTGGATGTGGCAGCAGGATACTTTGTCAGAAAAAAGGTGCAAAAAGTTTTAGTGCTTGCCGGAGATGTGATGTCAAAGTTAGTAGATTGGAAAGATCGTTCTACCTGTGTCTTGTTTGGAGATGCAGCAGGGGCTGCTGTTTTGGGAGAAGGGGATGCACTGAAGTCAATCAGCCTCAGTGCAAAAGGAAATATTGATTTTTTGAATATCCCCCATGTTAATGGAAATAGCCCATTTGATAGTATTCCTGAGCAGGAATCGTTTTTAGCAATGAACGGGCAGGAAGTTTATAGATTTGCTGTATCGTCAATTTGTCACGATGTCAAAGAGGTTTGTAAACAAGCGAGCATATCTATCAGTGAGCTGGATTGGTTGGTTCCACATCAGGCAAATTTGAGAATTATTGAATCCGCAGCCGCTAAATTGAAAATTCCGATGGAGCACTGTTTAACAGGCATTGAAATACTGGGAAACACCTCGGCGGCAAGCATTCCGGTTGTCTTGGATAAGGCACAGTCAGAATCTAAGTTAAAAACAGGAGAGTTGTTGGCACTCAGTGCTTTTGGAGCAGGATTGACAACAGGGGCTTGCGTTTTAACTTGGTAGTCAAATCAAGAATTATTTCCCGGGAAAAGTTTGATTAAAAATATTTCCCGGGAAAAGATAAAATTTATATCTTCAGTGTATTTCCCGGGAAACAATAGGATACTATTTCCTCGGAAATACATCAAAAACATTTTAGGAGGAAACAAAAATGATATTAGAAAAAGTAATTGCAATTTTAGCAGAGTATAAGGAATGTGATGCAAACGAAATTCATGAAAATTCCACTTTCGAAGAATTGGAATTGGATAGTCTTGACACTGTGGATTTGATGATGACTTTTGAGGATGAATTTGAAATTCAGCTGGAAATGAGTGAAGACATCAAGACAGTGGGAGATATTGTAAAAGCAATCGAAGAACAAAAATAAAACATACCAACTCAACAGCGGTCTTTTTGTAAAGATCAAAAAGACCGCTTGATTGGGCAAAAGCGGAAGGATAAATCGGTTTTTGTCCTGCGGCTTTTGTCTAATGATTGAAACAGAAAGGGGTTTTTGTATGATTACAACGAAACTTTGCGAAGCCTTGGGAATTGACTACCCAATCTTTCAGGGAGGAATGGCATGGATTGCAGACGCATCTTTAGCAGCCGCAGTCAGCAACGCAGGAGGACTGGGAATCATTGCAGCGATGAATGCCGATGCAAACTGGCTGAGAGAAGAAATTCGTAAAGCAAGAGAACTGACAAAGAAAGCATTTGGTGTTAATGTCATGCTGATGAGCCCTTTTGCTGATGAAGTAGCAGAAGTTGTAGTGGAAGAAAATGTACCAATCGTTGTAACCGGAGCGGGAAATCCCGGAAAGTATATGAAAAAATGGATAGAGGCAGGAATTAAAGTTATCCCGGTGGTTCCTTCCACTGCCATGGCAAAACTGGTAGAACGCAGCGGAGCTTTTGCGGTTATTGCAGAAGGAGGAGAATCAGGCGGTCATATCGGAGAGCTGACCACAATGACATTAGTACCTCAGGTGTGTGATGCGGTAAAAATCCCGGTACTTGCTGCCGGAGGAATTGCGGATGGCAGAGGAATTGCCGCAGCATTTATGCTGGGGGCTTGCGGAGTACAATGCGGAACACGATTCTTAGTTGCAAAAGAATGTACTGTACATCAAAACTATAAAAATAAAATCCTGAAAGCAAAGGATATAGACACAATTTCAACAGGCAGACGCTTGGGACATCCAATTCGTTGTTTGAAAAATCAATTTAGCCGCGAGTTTTTAAGACAAGAATATAATCCTGAAATGACCGATGAAGAATTGGAACGCATGGGTTCAGGTGCCTTGCGTAAAGCAGCCAAAGAAGGCGATGAGAAAAACGGCAGCTTTATGGCAGGGCAGTGTGCAGCAATGATACATCAGGAACAAACTGCAAAAGAAATGATTGAAGAAATGTTCCAAGAAGCAGAACAGATTTTAAATCAAGCATCAAGTTTTTGCAGATAGGAGATTGCAATGGGTAAAACAGCTTTTTTGTTTGCAGGGCAAGGAGCTCAATATAGTGGGATGGGAAAAGAACTCTATCAAACTTCAAAGGCAGCGGCAGAGGTGTTTAATATGGCAGATTGTCTGCGGGTAAACACTTCAAAACAGTGCTTTGAAGGAAGTGCAGAGGAGCTTTCTCAAACAATCAACACACAGCCTTGCATTTACTGCACAGATCTTGCAGCAGCAAGAGCATTGGAAGAGATGGGAATTGTTGCAGATGCAGTAGCAGGTTTTTCGTTAGGTGAAGTTGCAGCTTTAACTTTTGCAGGCGCATTTACTGAAAGAGATGGTTTTGATTTTGTGTGCCATCGAGCACAAGCAATGGAGCAGGCGGCAAAGGAAGATCCGGCAGGTATGGTGGCGGTGTTAAAGCTAGATTATGAAAGAGTAGAAATAATCTGCAAGGAATTTTCATCTGCTTATCCTGTAAACTATAATTGTCCCGGTCAGTTGTCTGTTGCAATTGATAAAGAAGAATTAGCGGAATTTTGCAGTCGAGTGAAAGAGGAAAAAGGAAAAGCAATTCCGCTTGCAGTTAGCGGTGGTTTTCATTCTCCGTTTATGATAAGTGCAGAGAAACAACTGATAGCTCAGTTGAAAAAAATTCCTTTTCATGAAACCAAAGTACCTGTCTATGCAAATAAAACAGCTTTGCCCTATCCCAGTGACGAAGAGCAATGTAAGCAGTTATTGACCTCACAGGTAACAAATCCCGTTTTATGGGAGAAAAGCATTTTACAAATGATTGAAGACGGTTTTGATACCTTCATTGAAGTGGGGCCGGGGAAAACTCTGGAGGGACTTGTGAAAAAAATCTGCAAGGATGTTCAAGTCTGCCATGTACAGGATGCAGAAAGCTTAAGGAATACAGTTAAAAAGATGATGGAGGAAACATAGATGGAAAAAAGAAGGACAGCCCTTGTAACAGGAGCATCTCGAGGTATTGGAAGGGCGATTGCAGTTCGTTTGGCAAAGGAAGGATGCAATGTTGCAGTCATATATGCTGGCAATAAAGAAGCAGCAGAAGAAACTTGCCGCATGATAGAACAATATGGAGTAGAAAGTTTGTGTGTGTGCTGCGATGTTTCCAATCCAGAACAAAGTAAAAGAGCAGTTCAAAAGGTATGCGAAAGTTTTGGAGGAATTGATATTCTAGTGAATAATGCTGGTATAGTCAAAGATGCCCTTGTTTTGTCTATGAAAGAAGAAGATTTTCAGAAGGTTTTGGAAACCAATCTGAATGGAGCATTCTATATGATAAAAAATACTTATCATCAGTTTATGAAAAAAAGACAGGGACGAATCATCAATATCAGCTCGGTTTCAGGGTTAATGGGAAATGCAGGACAGGCAAATTATGCCGCAGCAAAAGCTGGTATGATAGGTTTAACAAAGTCAGTGGCAAAAGAACTTGCAGCCAGAAATGTTACCTGTAACGCGATTGCGCCGGGATTTATACAGACAGATATGACAGCTGCGCTTCCTGCAAAGGTGAGGGAAGGTGCAGAATCTCAGATCCCGATGAAGAGGATGGGCACAGGTGAGGATATTGCAGCAGCAGTAGCATTTTTAGCTGGGGAAGAAGCAAGATATATCACAGGACAGGTCCTTTGTGTAGATGGCGGACTAAATATGTAAAACAATAAGAGGAGCTAAACATCAGCTATCACCACAGTCCGCAAGGGGAGGAATACAGATGAAAAGAGTTGTGATAACCGGTATGGGGGTAATCTCCCCGGTAGGAAATGACATCAAAAATTTTTGGGAAAATCTAACAGCAGGTAAAAATGGGGTAGGTCTTATCACTCGCTTTGATACTTCCGAACAAAAGGTACGGGTGGCAGCAGAGGTGAAAGACTTTGACCCGACACAGTACATAGAAAAAACACAGGTACGAAAAACAGATTTGTACGCTCAATATGCCATGGCAGCAGCAGTACAGGCAATGGAAGATTCAGGATTAGAAGCAGGAAAAAACATTGATGCTCAAAGGCTTGGTGTTTATGTAGGCTCTGGTACTGGTGGTATCAATACTATTACAGAACAGTGCGAAAAGTTTTTCACGAGCGGACCAAAGCACATTTCTCCTTTTTTGATACCGATGATGATTTGCAACATTGCTTCGGGCAACATTGCCATTCGTTTTGACGCACAAGGGGTAAATCTCCCGGTTGTAACAGCTTGTGCAACATCCACTCATGCAATTGGAGAAGCATTTCATGCAATTCGTTATGGTTATGCAGATGCCATTATTTCCGGTGGAGCAGAGGCGGCAATTAACAAAGTGGGGGTTGCAGGTTTTGCAAACTGTAAGGCATTAACCACCTGCGAAGATCCTGAATGTGCGTGTACGCCGTTTGACCAGCGCCGCAGTGGATTTGTTATGGGAGAGGGAGCAGGAATTGTTGTACTGGAAGAATATGAGCACGCTAAAGAAAGAGGGGCTCATATTTATGCTGAGATTGTTGGTTATGCAAATACCTGCGATGCACACCATATAACAGCACCTCATCCGGAAGCAGTTGGAGCACAAAGGGCCTTTTCTTTAGCATTGCAGGAAGCAGGTATAAAAGATATTTCCCGGGAAAAGGTTTATATCAATGCACATGGAACCAGTACACCACTAAATGACCGTTCAGAAACATTGGCAATAAAACTTGCGTTAGGAAAAGCTGCTTATGATGCTTATGTAAGTTCCACTAAGTCCATGACAGGTCATATGTTGGGCGCAGCAGGAGCAGTAGAAGCAATCGCTTGTGTGATGGCACTGAAAACCGGGGTGATTCCACCAACCATTCATTATGAACAGGCAGATGAAAATTGTGATTTAAACTATGTTCCAAACAAAGCAACTTGTGCAGAATTGACCCTTGCACTTTCTGATTCGCTGGGATTTGGCGGGCACAATGGCTGCCTTGCATTCCGACCGTTTAAGGATTAGGGGGTAAAGCGATGAATATTCAGGAAATTCGAGAACTGGCAAAGATTATGCGTGAAAACGGGCTAAGCTCTTTACATCTAACAGAGGGAGTCTTAGATATCCAATTAGAACGTTTAAATACAGTTTCAACAACCTTGACAGACCTGTCCAAAATACCGGAAGACTCCCAAAAGCAGGAAAATGATGCCGAAAATAAAACACAGCTGCAATCAACTACACAAACAGGGGTGGTAAAAGAGGAACTGGCAGAGGTAAAATCTCCCATGGTGGGTGTATTCTATTCAGCACCATCTCCGGAAGCGGAACCTTTTGTTAAGGTGGGTTCCCGGGTGAAAAAAGGAGATGTGTTATGTATTATCGAGGCGATGAAGCTGATGAATGAAATTACTGCCGAAGCGGACGGAGAGATTGCGGAAATCTGCATTGAAAACGGTGGCATTGTAGAATATGAGCAAACTTTATTTCAAATTCGATGAAAGGAGGAAAAAGAATGACACAGGAAGCAATCAAAGAAATTCTTCCACATCGAGATAACATGCTGCTGATAGATGAAGCATGGCTTTGTGAAGATGAAGTGGATGAGATGGGAAATATTGTGAAATGTAAGGGCTGCTACACCGTTTCGGGAAAAGAGTGGTTTTTGCAGGGACATTTCCCGGGAAATCCTGTTGTGCCGGGAGTGGTATTGTGCGAAATGATGGCACAGACCTGCTGTGTTTTATTAGCAGAAAAACTGGGAAAAGAGCAAAAGATAACACCATATTTCACAAGCTTGGATAAGGTGAAATTTAAAAATAAAGTTCGTCCGGGAGATAAACTGGAAATGGAATGTAAGCTGCTCAAGGTAAGAAAACCGTTTTATTTTGCTCAAGGTAAAGGATATGTTCATGGAAAGCTGTGCGTTTCAGGGGAGTTTTCCTTTGCCTGCCTGAGAGAAGAGTAAGTTTGCAGGAGGGCAGAATTATGTTTTCAAAAATTTTAATTGCAAACAGAGGAGAGATTGCGGTTCGAATCATTCGTGCGTGCAAAGAGATGGGAATATCTACGGTAGCTGTTTTTTCACAAGCGGATCGTGATGCTCTTCACGTTAGCCTTGCGGACGAAAGTTACTGCATTGGACCCGCTTCGGTAGGAGAAAGTTACCTGAATATGGCCGAGATTATTTCGGCTGCCATCTGTTCCGGAGCACAGGCAATCCATCCGGGGTATGGGCTATTATCTGAAAATGCACAATTTGCTGCCCTATGTAAAGAATGTAATATTGTCTTTATTGGACCCAGCGCAGAAACTATTGCCAAAGCCGGAAATAAAGATGAAGCAAGAAAAACGATGCAAGCTGCAGGTGTTCCTGTTATTCCCGGTTGTGATGTGGTATCAGATTTAGAGGAAGCAAGAGAACAGGCAGAAAAGATTGGTTTTCCTTTATTGATTAAGGCTAGATCCGGCGGAGGAGGACGGGGAATTCGTTTGGTACAGGAAATGTCAGAACTGGAAAGTGCTTATCAAAACGCTTCCCGAGAGGCTCTGAGTGCTTTTGGAGATGGTGGAATATATATAGAAAAGTATCTTTATCCAGCAAAGCATATTGAAATGCAGGTTTTGTGTGATGGTTTTGGTGCAGCGGTATGCCTGGGAGAAAGAGAATGTTCCATTCAGCGGAAAAACCAAAAATTGATTGAAGAATGTCCATCGGCTTGCCTTGATAAACGCACTAGAGAGAAGATGATGAAGGCAGCAGTAAAAGCTGCAAAAGCAGTCGGTTATTGCAATGCAGGTACGGTGGAATTTTTACTGGATAAAGAAGGAAATTTCTATTTTATGGAAATGAACACCAGACTGCAAGTGGAGCACACTGTTACTGAGATGGTGACAGGATATGACCTTGTAAAATGGCAAATCCGTATTGCAGCAGGTCAACGTTTGGGATTTACACAAAAGGATGTTCAACTGAACGGTCATGCTATCGAGTGTCGTATCAATGCCGAAAATCCGGAGCAGAATTTTAGACCCAGCTGTGGTAAAATAACACTTCTTCACGTTCCGGGTGGACCGTGGGTTCGCTTTGATACTGCTTTATACCAAGACTACATCATTCCACCTTACTATGATTCAATGATTGGTAAACTGGTGGTGTTTGCAAAAACCAGAGAGGAAGCAATCCGCAAGTTGCAGGCAGCACTGTGTGAATTGGTTATTGAAGGAGTGGAACACAACAGTAAAATGCATATGGAATTGCTTAGTGAGGTGGAGTTCAAATCTGGGGACTATCACACCGATTTTATTGCCAAGAGAAGCCGGTAGGATGAAGTGATTTTGGAAAGAAAGGGAGAAAACCAATGCTTTCAAAGAAACTGTTTCAAAGACCTAAAAATGATTTGGAAAATTATGAAAGAGCAGTAAAAGAGGGTTGTCCATCTGTTCCGGATGAACTGTGTATGTCCTGCCCAAAATGTAAAAATATTTTATTTGTTAGCCAGTTAAGCGAAGCATATGGCATTTGCCCTAAATGTGGGCATCTCTTTCGCATGAACGCACGTCAAAGAATCAGTATGATTGCAGATGAAGACAGCTTTGTAGAGCATGATGCCCAGCTTCGCTCAATCAATCTTCTGGATTTTCCGGGATATGAAAATAAACTCAAGCACGCTGCATTGGACAGCGGAGAAAAGGAAGGTGTGGTTTGTGGTGAATGTACGATATCTTCCTATCGAACCTGTTTGTTTGTGATGGAGCCTAATTTTATGATGGGCAGTATGGGAGCGGTTGTCGGAGAGAAAATTACTCGTCTGTTTGAATATGCAGCACGATATGATTTGCCGGTGATTGGTTATACTGTTTCCGGTGGAGCAAGAATGCAGGAAGGAATTATGTCGCTGATGCAGATGGCAAAAACAAGCGGAGCGGTGAAACGGCACAGCGATGCCGGAAATTTATATATCACTGTTTTAACGGACCCGACCACAGGGGGCGTTTCGGCAAGTTTTGCGATGCAGGGGGATATTATTCTGGCTGAGCCCAAAGCATTGATTGGTTTTGCAGGTCCCCGAGTGATTGAACAAACGATAAGGCAGAAGTTACCGGAAGGATTTCAGCGAGCAGAATTTTTGCTGGAAAAAGGTTTTGTAGATGCAGTTGTGGAAAGGCAGGAGCAAAAAGAATACTTAGCACAGCTGCTTGCACTGCATTGCAAAAAAACAGCCGGGGAGGAAAAGCAAGATGGAAGCTTATAAACGAGTCGAAGCTGCAAGAGCAAAAGGTCGCCCAAGCGGTAAGGACTTTATTGAAAACATGATAGATGGATTTGTGGAGTTGCATGGCGATCGGCGCTTTGCAGATGATAAAGCCGTGATTGCAGGAGTGGGCTGGCTGAACGATATGCCGATAACTGCCATTGCTATTGAACGGGGAAAGGATACTAAAGATAAGGTACTGCGAAATTTTGGATGTGCACACCCGGAAGGATACCGCAAAGCATTGAGGCAGATGAAGCTTGCAGAAAAATTTCATCGTCCCATTGTTTGTTTTATTGACACCTCGGGAGCTTATTGCGGAATAGAAGCAGAGGAGCGAGGACAAGCCCAGGCAATTGCCGAAAATCTTATGGAAATGATGACACTCAAGACACCTGTCATATCAATTTTAATTGGTGAAGGTGGCAGTGGTGGTGCTTTGGGGCTGGCAGTTTCAGACGAAGTTTGGATGATGGAAAATGCGGTTTATTCGGTGATTTCTCCAGAGGGTTGTGCAACGATCTTATGGAAAGATTCTTCTAAAACCAAGGAAGCAGCAGAGTGTTTAAAATTAACCGCCCAGGAATTGTTGAAATTAAAGGTAGTGGAGCGTATTGTCCGTGAACCGCAAGACTACAAAAAGGGTTTTGAGAAAGTTTACCAGCGGTTAAGCAAAGACTTATACAGTGCTTTTTCTCAGGGACAGCGGCTTTCAGGAGAAGAGTTGATTCAAAGAAGATACCGACGTTTCCGAAAAATGGGTCAATTTTTGGAATGAAAGTTAGCTCAATCTAACAAAAGGTAATCCGCTTATTGTTAGTAATACTTGACAAAAATATACAAAACCGATAAACTTAATTATCGGTTAGATCGGTTAGACTAGTCTAACCGATATTTTTTTCGTCAGGATTAGTTTATGCTAATCAAAAGTCATGAAGGCTCATTCTTTTACAGATAAACTCTGCAGGAGGGATTTAGAAAAATGATGATTAACAAACGGCTGATAGGCATGGTCAGTGAAAGCAAAAAATATATTGCAGGAAATATTGTGTATCAATGGGTAAGTATGGTATCAAATATTGGTATGATATTTGCCATTGCCTCAATGCTGCAAAAGCTAAGCTTAAAGACAGCGGATGCAACAACCTTTATCCAGACAACGCTTGCTGTAGCAGTTGCTATTGTAATCCGCTTCTTTTGTACAAGACAGATGTCGAAAATGGGATACCTCTCCTCAAAGTCTGTAAAGAAGAAATTGAGGACATTGATTTATCAAAAGTTACTTCGTTTAGGAACATCCTATCGGGAACAGGTGGCAACCTCAGAAATTGTTCAGCTGGCGGTGGAAGGTGTAGAGCAGCTGGAAACTTACTTTGGAGCATATCTTCCACAGTTTTTTTACAGTGTAATTGCACCGATTACACTGTTTGTTGTACTCAGCTTTGTCAATCTACCATCGGCAATCGTTCTTTTAATCTGTGTTCCTCTGATTCCGGTCACCATTGCGGCAGTTCAGACTTTTGCAAAGAAACTGCTGTCTAAGTATTGGAGCGAATATACTACACTTGGAGATACCTTCCTTGAGAATTTGCAGGGATTGACGATTTTAAAAATATACCAGTCAGATAAATTTAAACACGAGCAGATGAATGAGGAATCGGAAAGGTTCCGTAAAATCACGATGAAGGTTTTAACTATGCAGCTCAACTCGGTTACAGTCATGGATGCGATTGCGTATGGTGGAGCCGCACTGGGAACCATTATTTCGGTACTTCAGTATCGAGCAGGGAATGTTTCACTGGCAGGATGTATCTCTATCATTTTGTTGTCGGCAGAATTTTTTATTCCAATGCGTATGCTGGGAAGTTATTTTCATATTGCGATGAACGGTATGGCAGCCAGTGATAAAATCTTTAAGTTGTTGGATTTGTCGGAAAATACAGGAAATGCAAAATATGAGGTTGAGCCACAGGCAGGATTATACTGCCGTGACCTGCATTTTTCTTACGAAGAAAATCGGGAAATTTTGCATGGAGTTACAATGGAATTCCCACATAAAAGTTTTACTGCCATTGTTGGAGAAAGCGGATGCGGAAAATCGACCGTTGCATCTATTCTAATGGGGAAAAATAAAGGCTATCAGGGAACAGTGAAGCTGGGTGAACACGATTTGTCAGAAATTCAAGAGGAAAGTCTGATGAAAAATATTACTTATATCGGTTTTGACAGTTACCTGTTTAAAGGAAGCGTTCGTGATAATCTTCTAATGGGTGCCCCTCAGGCATCTGATGAGCGTTTGTGGGAAATTTTGGAACAGGTAAATCTTGCAAACTTTATGCGTGCAGAGAACGGATTGGACACTGCACTTACGGAAAGAGGAAGCAATCTTTCGGGCGGACAGCGTCAGAGATTAGCACTGGCAAGGGCAGTTTTGCATGATAGTCCAATTTATATTTTTGACGAAGCAACCTCTAATGTAGATGCTGAAAGCGAAAACGAAATTATGGGACAGATTTACAATCTGGCACAAGATAAGACTGTTATTTTGATTACCCATCGACTGGCAAATGCGCTTCGTGCAGACAGAATCTATGTGATGCAGAATGGCTCGGTTGCAGAGTCGGGAAAACATGATGTATTGCTAAAACAGCATGGACAGTATGCACAGCTGTGGAATACACAAAGTTCGTTGGAGCAATACGGAAAGGAAAAGTCGTATGAAGGAGAGAAGTAATCTGAATATTTGTATGCGTCTAATTGGCTTGGTAAAGCCATTGACAGGCTTTATGCTTCTGGCAATTCTGCTGGGAACCGTGGGATTCCTCTGTGCCATCTTCATTCCTGTATTTGGGGTATCTGCTTTAGTTGAGTTAGTAACGGAAAGTGGTCGTTCGTTAACTGTTTTGTTTGTCTGCATTGCAGTTTTTGCCTTGCTTCGCGGTGCATTGCACTATGGTGAACAGGCTTGTAATCATTACATTGCCTTTAAATTGCTTGCCCTTTTGCGAGATAAGGTATTTGCAGCTTTGAGGAAGTTGTGTCCGGCAAAGCTGGAAGGCAAAGACAGAGGCAATTTAATCTCCATTATCACCGCAGACATTGAATTATTGGAAGTGTTTTATGCACACACCATCTCTCCGATTGCAATTGCTTTTTTTGTATCATTGATTATGGTGCTGCTGCTTGGAAGTTTCCATATATTATTTGCCTTGCTTGCAGTGGTAGCATACTGCTGTGTTGGTATCATTATTCCAATGATTACCTCCAAAAAAGGAAAAGAGGATGGTATTCGTTTTCGCGGTGAATCTGGCAATTTAAGCAGCTTTGTTCTTGACAGTTTGAGAGGTTTGTCTGAAACACTGCAATATCAGGCAGGGGAGAAACGTCTTGAAGAGATGAACCGAAAAACAGATGAATTATCAGGACAGGAAAAGCTGATGAAGAATCGGGCAGGATACAGCATGGCAATCACAAATACTGTCATTTTGTTCTTTGATTTGGCAATGCTGCTGCTCTGTGCAACCCTCTATCAAAAAGGTCAAATCGGATTTGACGGTGTGCTGATTCCGGTAGTGACACTGATGAGTTCTTTTGGTCCGGTAATTGCGCTGGCAAATCTGGGAAGTACCCTGCAAAATACCTTTGCAGCAGGAAATCGAGTGCTGGATATTTTGGATGAAACTCCCGTTACCGAAGAAATTGACGGGTTTATGGATATAAAATTCTCTGATGTGGAAGTAAAAGATGTAAGCTTTTCCTATGGTGGAGAAGAGATTCTGTCCAACATTTCCATGCAAATGCCGAAAAAATCGATAATTGGTATTGTTGGAAAAAGCGGAAGCGGTAAATCCACTCTGCTTAAATTGCTGATGCGTTTTTGGAGTGCACAGAAGGGTGAAATTGATATTGCCGGACGCTCCATCGATCAAATTAACACTGAAAATTTAAGACAGATGGAAAGTTTTGTTACCCAGGAAACTCATCTGTTCCATGACAGCATTGAAAATAATATTCGCATTGCAAAGCTGGATGCCAGCCACGAAGAGATTGTGGAAGCTTGTAAAAAAGCATCGGTGCATGATTTTATTATGAAGCTTCCAAAAGGATATGATACATCTGTTGGCGAGCTGGGAGATACCCTTTCGGGAGGAGAACGTCAGCGTATTGGACTTGCGAGAGCATTTTTACATAATGCACCGCTGATGCTGCTGGACGAGCCAACCAGCAATTTGGATAGCTTAAATGAAGCTGTAATTTTAAAATCTATTGGAGAAGAAAGAGAAGATAAGACGGTTGTTCTGGTTTCTCACCGTAGTTCTACCATGCGTATTGCAGACAAAATATACAGTGTTGAAAACGGAAGAATGAGTTAAGACAAAAAAGAAAGAAGTGTTTTGGAAGGAGAGTTATTCCAGTTGAAAAGAACAATATATATTTTGCTGGGCTGCATTAGCACAGCTTTGGGTGCAGTGGGAACAATAGTTCCGATTTTGCCGACAGTTCCATTTTTGATGTTGGCGGCGTTTTGCTTTGCAAGAAGCTCGGAGCGATTACATCGCTGGTTTGTTGGAACCAAGTTATATCAGGAAAACCTTGAAAGCTTTGTAAAAGGTCAGGGTATGACAACAAAAACAAAGCTTCGCATTATCACTGTTGTTACATTGATGATGGGGATAGGATTTGTAATGATGTCCCGTGTTCCGGTTGCAAGAATGATTTTAGCACTGGTATGGGTTGCTCACCTGATTTATTTTGTGTTTGGTGTTAAAACATGCCCCGAACAGGATAAAAACTTTTAAAGCAAGATTAAGAAGCATATAAAAGAGGAAGCCGAATCTATTTAGGTTCGGCTTCCTCTTTTATATCTTAAGCATTTTCTTTTTTATTATGACGTTCCATCCAGATATCAGCTATGGCAAGAGCTTCATATAATCCATCACGTTCTGCTTTATTTAGAATACGTTCTTTTAGGGATAAGGATTCGTCAGTAGAAATTAGCTGAATCACAACTTTGTCTGCCATATTCAGTCCATCCATTTCTGTTTGACTTTTAATTTGCAGGTGGGCAACACATTTATCTCCCATACTTCCATAGTACAGTGTGTCTCCGCTGCGTACAAGAGGTCTTCCTTTATACATTAAAAATTCCTGCGACATCGCAAAAACTCCCTTCTTATGTCATCACAGATTGTTTAGCCGACGTTTTCTGACAAAAAAGCGGACAGCCTTTTTCCAGCCATCCGCACTATTTTTTGCAAGGCAAAATACCCCTAATCATTGAGATAGGACTTAACAAGGATTTGCAAAAGCTCATCACGGTCAATACGACGGATAAGACTGCGTGCATTGTTGTAGGTAGTGATATAGGTTGGATCTTCGGAAAGGATATATCCAACAATTTGATTGATGGGATTGTATCCTTTTTGTCTGAGTGCATCATAAATAATGGTTAGTGTTTTTTTGATTTCCTTTTCTTTATCGTCATGAAGCGAAAAAGATATCGTTGGTTCGTGCATATATGATACCTCCATCTGTTTTTTACAAAGCTGCAAAATATGGCAGAATTTGTAAAAAATTGAGTTTTATTTACATACATAAAGATTATGGATTTTTGCGCACTTTTGCTATACCAATATCATACCGCAAAAGAGGATTTTTTTCAACCGACTATCGTAATTTTATTATATTTTATATAATTTATAGGGAAAATATGGAAATGTTGAATAAAAAATATTGATTATATATGTAGTAAATTAGAACTTATGAAAAAAGAAAGGGATTTATTAAAATTCAGGATAGTTTCCAAGAAGTTTCATGTATTCTATATCCTGTTCCAAATCTTTTAATGCCTTTTGGACACGAGGTTCCATAAGATTTCCGTCAAAATCCCAGTAAAACAAAAACTCAAAAGGACTATCCGGTATGGGGCGAGATTCCAGCTTTAAAAGATTTATTTCTTGCTGAGCAAAGCGGGAAAGTGCCTGATACAAACTTCCTGCCTGATGTTTCAGACGAATGATTAGGCTGATGCGATTGCATTCGGGATGAGAGA
This sequence comes from Negativibacillus sp., assembly GCA_020024325.1. Taxonomy (GTDB): domain Bacteria; phylum Bacillota; class Clostridia; order Oscillospirales; family Ruminococcaceae; genus Negativibacillus. Next base: position 19,841 of record JAHHTY010000001.1, on the reverse strand, counting down.
TAGGCTCCCTTGCAAGAATAACAAAGCGAGTAAAATTATCCCGACGATTTTGAATGTTCTGCTGTAATATCTCAAGCCCATATCGTTTTGCGGATTCGGTTGAACCGATGGCTGCCAGTGAAGCGTCCTGTGTTTTTGCAACAAATTGTGCAGAGGCAGCGGTGTTTGAGTAAGGATGATGTGTGATCTGTGAATGTGCTTTGAGAAAATCGGAGCATTGATGCAGTGCCTGTTCATGGGAATATACATGACGAAGCTGCTCTATTTTTGTGCCCGGCAAGACAAGCAGAGAGTGTTCTACCTTAACTTTCACAGTGCCGACGATATGCAGGTGATAGCGGAGCATGAGATCATAATTATCGGTTACAGAACCTGCAAGGCTGTTTTCAATTGGGATAACTCCATATTCGCTTTCCTGATTGCTGACAGCCTGAAAGACATCCTCAAAGGTGGGATAAAAGGTAATGTTAGGCTGTTCAAAAACTGTAAGACACGCTGTATGGGAAAAAGCTCCTGCAACCCCCTGACAGGCAGCCTTGGCAGCAGACTGAAGGCAGGGTTCATTGCAGCGGATGATTTGTTCTGATTGTTTCATTACATTTCCTCCATCGGATATGGATGCTCTAAAAGAAGATCCATTAAGGCAAGTGCTGCTGCTGATTCGATACAAGGAACGGCACGACGGACAATACAGGGGTCATGGCGTCCGTTGATGGTAAGCTCGGTTTCTTCTCCTGTTTTAAAATTTACGGTTTTTTGCTTTTGAGAAATGGAAGGCGTAGGTTTTATCACAGTACGGAAAAGCACAGGCATACCATTGCTGATACCACCAAGGATGCCGCCGTTGTGGTTAGAGGTTGTTTTAATGTTGCCGTCTTGAATACAGAAAGGGTCATTGCTCTTGCTGCCATGCAAAGAAGCAAAGCCAAAGCCTAAACCAAATTCCAATCCTTTAACGGCAGGAATCCCAAACACAAGAGAAGCAATTTTGCTTTCTATACAATCAAACATAGGATCTCCGATACCCGCAGAAAGTCCGACCGCGGCACATTCAATGATTCCGCCCACCGAGTCCAGCAGGTCACGGCTGTCAGCAATTTGCTGCTGCATTTTTTGACCGGCGTCATCATCTAAAACGGGAAAGAATTTTTTCTGAACTGTCAGCAAAGTTTTATGGTCAATTTCAGTAGGATTAAATGGAATATCCTGTACCGGACCGACAGCAGCGATGTGTGCCCCGATTTCAATGCCACGGCATCGAAGAAATTGTTTTGCAATAGCTCCGGCAAAGCAAAGAGGAGCTGTCAATCTGCCGGAAAAATGACCTCCGCCCCGTGTATCATTGTGACCATGGTAGCGGATAAAGCCGGTATAGTCGGCGTGTCCCGGACGGGCAACACAGCTCAGCTTTTCATAATCTTTAGGGCGAGTGTTTGTATTTTCAATCAAGGCACAGACAGGTGTTCCACAAGCAATCAAAATGTCAGGCGATTGGTGATCGGCAAGCAAACCACATTGGATTTTAGGAAAATCTTTTTCTAAACGAGGAGTGTCCAGTTTTCCGCCCTGCGAGCTTCTTCGTGCCATAAATTGGAGAAGTTCGGGAAAGTTAATCTTTGTTCCGGCAGGAAGTCCGTCTATTACAACACCGATTCCTTTGGAATGGCTTTCACCGAAGATAGATATTTTAATATTTTTCCCCCATGTTGACGACATTGACCGTTCCTCCTAACGATTGAAAAATTTTATAGAAATTAGGATATGATTTTGCAACACAAAGCGGCTCCTGAATCAGTACAGGTTCTTTACAGACAAGCGAAGCAACCGCCATGGACATAGCAATGCGGTGATCTTGGAAAGAGTGGACAGTACCTCCCGAAAGGATGGATTTTCCTCGAATGATCAACCCGTCTTTAAGCTCTGTGACATCAGCACCGATGCGGTTAAGACAATCGTACATCGCATGAAGACGGTCACTTTCTTTAATGCGCAGCCTTTCTGCATGAATGATGTGGGTTTCTCCTTCTGCCACTGCAGCAGCGACGGATAAAATAGGGATGATATCAGGAATCTGTGAAGCATCAATGACAGTATGATGCAAAGCAGAATGTTTTACACTGACAGAGTTTTGATGAATGGAAAGGGAAGCTCCCATTTGTTGTAAAACGTTACAGACAGCCTTGTCTCCCTGAAGAGAAGAAGGGTCGATACCGTTAACGGTGATTTCGGATTTAGGGCAGATAGAACCTGCACAAATCCAAAAGGCAGCGTTGCTCCAATCTCCTTGAGCAACAATCTGTCCCGGGCTGTGAAACTTTTGCCTACCGGGAATTTCCCAACCACTTTCTGTTTGATTGATTTGAACACCAAATTGTTGCAGAACACGGACAGTCATATCAACATATCCTTTGGATTCCAGTGGAGAGGTAAGCACAATGCGGCTGTCCTCTTCCAGAAGTGGAAGGGAGAACATCAATCCAGTGATATATTGAGAGCTGATACTGCCGGAAAAAGTAAAGGTTCCACCTTGCAGAGTTCCTGAAATTTGCAACGGGAGAGCATCTCCGTTTTCAGGAAGGGTGATGCTGATACCATGAGCCGCAAGTTCAGACAGCAATGGCTGCATGGGACGCTGTGGAAGTTTTCCATGACCGATAAAGGTTGCCCGATACCCTAAAGCAGCAAATACAGGAACAAGAAAACGCAGTGTAGAACCGGATTCAGAGCAATCACATTGCAGGGGGGCAGTGGGATGAGAAGAAATGCCCTCAACTAAGATATTGTTGTCTTGAAATTGAATGGTTGCCCCGGCTGATTGCATGACACGAGCCGTTGCACGGATATCTTCGGAAATGGTACAGCGTTGAATGAGAGTTCTGCCATGAGCCAAAGAACAAGCAAGAATGAGGCGATGCAGGTCTGATTTAGAGATAGGAGCCTCTACAATGCCGGATAAAGAACCATGAACAGAGTAGGTTAGCATGGCAGTTCCCCCTTTAGCATTGTTGTTAAAATATCGGTATCAACAGGAACAATTTGAGCTTGACCGGGTGTGGAAACAAAAATCAAGCGAATTTGTTTTCCTGCCCTTTTTTTATCCAAAAGGCATACTTGAGCAAGTTCGGCAAGAGAGCCATCATATACAGTAGGTAGATGATACTTTTGCAGAATAGATGACAGACGTCTAAGGAGGGAAGAATCACACAAGCCCATCCGAATGCCCAAACGGGTAATCAACATCATTCCCATCGCAACGCCCTGACCGTGAGTAACAGTATGTTCAGTTACCTTTTCGATAGCATGACCAAGGGTGTGACCATAGTTTAAAATCATGCGGATACCGCAATCATTCTCATCTTGTTCGACAACTTGACGCTTAATATCGACGCAATAAGCAATGATATCTTCTATTTGATTTTGAAGTTTACACTGTTCCAATAATTGCAGGAAGTCTTCACTCCAAATCATGGCATATTTAATCATTTCAGCACATCCGTCTGCAAAGATTTGACAAGAGAGAGTGCGAAAAACAGTAGGGTCACAAACAACAAGCGATGGCTGGTGAAAGGCGCCGACAAGGTTTTTTCCGGCATCAATATTGATAGCTGTTTTTCCGCCTACGGAAGAATCAATCGCTGCAAGAAAGGTTGTGGGTATTTGCATAAAACGAATTCCACGCAGATAGGTGGCAGCAGCAAATCCTGCAAGATCACCAACAACACCGCCTCCGAGTGCAACAATAAAATCTGTTCGGGTAATATTGTTTTCGGCAAGAAAATGATAGACCTCCATCAGTACAGAGGAGGACTTGGAATCTTCTCCGTGTGGAAAAATAAAAGAACAAACTGAAAAACCTGCACTTTGCAAAGAAGAAATAACAGTGTCAAGATACAGATGGGCAACAGTGTCATCTGTGATGATGGCAGCGGTGGAAGAAGAATCAAAAACTTTGCCGGCAAATGTGCCGCATTGCTTCAAACAACCATTTTCAATGAGAACATCGTAGGTAACACTTGCATTAACGGTTACAGTTTTCAAGTGAAATCACAGCTCCTTTCAAGGGAAAATATTTTAGGTGAAGAAACTTTTTTTATATTATCAGTAGCAGAATGAAACTGTTTGTCAGTTTAGATTATAGTCAAAATAAAAAGACCGATGCTTTTTGTCAAAAGCATCGGCAGATTTGAAACCGGAATTATTTTTCGGAAAATCTTTTGTTTACAACATAGCAGTGATAAATGCTGCTTTGCCGCAACCCTTTTCTTTTGGCACCTGTATTAAAAGTTTGCATGATAAAATCGATCTGCACTTAAAAAGTATGCAAAAAAATAGGATGTCATCGGTTTGCGGTTCATAAAAAATCCTCCTGCTCAAAGACAGCTTACTGTAAATATAAAACTGCGATATAAAAAATATACGACAGTTTTATATATCTGTCAACTGCTTTTACGCGTTAAAGCAAATTTCTGCAAAATTCATATAATTTAATATAAAATGATGTAAAATTTTGACAATTTATGTTATAGAAAAAAGTAATTCTGAATAGAATGTGAATTGCATTTTGTAATAATTGACACTTTTTTTATAAGGCTTTATAATATGAGATACACAAAAAGAATACTGCCCTAATAAATAGGAAACTTTTGCAAAACTGAGAGATACACAGAAAAGTTGTAATGCAGAAAAACAGGGGCAATATGGCAGCCTTTTACTACGGGCTTAATGAAAAATGCCATGTGTTTTGGAAACGGCAGGGGAGAATATTGAGTAGAAACGTAGGAATTGATATTGGTTCGACAACAGTTAAAGTTGTTGTTATGGAAGAAGAAAAGATCCTTTATCAGGTTTATCAGCGCCATATGTCACAGGTGCGGCAGGCAACTCTGCAAGCACTTGCAGGTGCAAGAAAATTTCTGGAAGGAACAAAATTTCATGCGGCGATATCCGGGTCTGCAGGACTTGGATTTTCAGAAGATGCCGGGGTTGATTTTGTTCAAGAGGTATTTGCTACTTATAAAACAGTTATGGAATATGAACCGGATACCGATGCAGTTATCGAGCTGGGAGGAGAAGATGCAAAGGTTATTTTCCTCAGTGGCGGATTGGAAGAAAGAATGAATGGAAGTTGTGCAGGTGGTACAGGAGCGTTCATTGACCAGATGGCAACTTTGCTCAACATCACGCCTGAGGAGCTGGACAGCCTTAGTTTAAAGCACGAAAGAATTTATCCAATTGCTTCTCGCTGTGGTGTTTTTGCAAAAACGGACATTCAGCCGCTGCTCAATCAAGGTGCGAGAAAAGAAGACGTTTCCGCAAGTATTTTCCAAGCTGTGGTTGATCAAACGGTCACAGGATTAAGCCAAGGAAGAAAAATTGAAGGTAAGGTATTGTTTTTAGGAGGTCCGCTCTTTTTCTTTAAGGGATTACAGCAGCGCTTTGCACAGACACTGAAACTTTCAAAGGAAAATGCAGTTTTTCCATCCTGGGCTCAGTATGCGGTTGCCATGGGTACTGCCATTTTTACCAGAGGTTTGGAAAAAGAATATACATATGAGGAATTTATTTCCACACTGGAAAACGCATCCTCCCGCTCAAAAACAACGCAATATCTAAAACCGCTGTTTACCAGTGAAAAAGAACATGATGAGTTTGTAAAAAGACACCACAAAGCAAATGTTCCATGGAAAGATGCTTCCCAATACAGCGGAGATGCATATCTTGGAATTGACTGCGGCTCGACCACAACAAAATTAGTTTTAATGAGCGATTCCTATGAAACGCTCTATTGTTATTACAGTTCAAATCAGGGCAATCCGGTACAGATTGTCAGAGAACAGCTTAAAAAAATTTATGAAGTGTGTGGGGAGCGCATTACCATTCGATATGCCGTATCCACCGGATATGGAGAGGAACTGATTAAACACGCATTTCATCTGGATGACGGTATTGTGGAAACGATTGCTCATTTTAAGGCGGCACAGCACTTTGACCCTAAGGTCGATTTTATTTTGGATATTGGTGGACAGGACATCAAATGTTTTAAAATAAAAGATGATGCGATTGACTCTATCATGCTGAATGAGGCGTGTTCTTCGGGATGTGGCTCTTTTATTGAAACTTTTGCAAAGTCGATGGGATATACTGCGGAGCAGTTTGCACATTTGGGTCTGTTCTCAAAATATCCGGTGGATTTGGGTTCCAGATGCACCGTGTTTATGAATTCGTCGGTTAAGCAGGCGCAAAAGGATGGGGCAAGTGTTGAGGACATCTCAGCCGGTCTTTCGATGAGTGTTGTGAAAAACGTGCTTTATAAGGTTATCCGTGCCCGCAATGCCGCCGAGCTGGGCGAGCACATTGTGGTGCAGGGCGGAACCTTCCTGAATGATGCAGTCCTCAGAAGTTTTGAACAGGAGATTGGGCATCCGGTTGTCCGTCCCAACATTGCCGGTTTGATGGGAGCTTATGGAGCTGCTATTTATGGTAAGGGGATTTATGAGGCAGGACAAAAAGACAGAGAATCCACAATCTTATCAAAGCAGGAACTGGAACAGTTTGAACATGAATCGAAACCGGTAGTCTGCAAAGGTTGTACAAACCACTGCAATTTGACCATCAACACCTTTGCCGGAGGAGAACGCTATATTTCGGGAAATCGATGTGAAAAACCACTGGGATTAGGAAAAGAAAAAGAACTGCCGGATTTATACCGTTATAAGTTAGAGCAGATTGATGCACTTCGTCAAGAGTGTGACCGAAAAAGAAAGCAAGACCCTGCTAAGAGAGGTACTATTGGGCTTCCTCTTGGACTAAATATGTATGAGAACCTCTTTTTCTGGGTTGAGTTTTTCCGTACACTTGACTTTGATATCATAATTTCCGATCTTTCTTCCCGACAGCTGTATGCAAAAGGGCAGTATTCTGTTCCTTCCGATACAGCGTGCTACCCGGCAAAGCTGATGCACGGTCATATCGAAAACCTGCTGGAAAAAGGTGCAGATACAATATTTTACCCTTGCATGAGTTATAATTTTGATGAACATAAGGGTGATAATCATTTTAATTGTCCGGTGGTTGCATACTATCCGGAGCTGTTGTCTTCCAATGTGGATAAATTAAAATCGGTACGCTATCTGTATCCATATCTTAATTTATCGGCACAAAAGGAATTTCCTAAAAAAATTTGGGAAGCGCTGAACAAAGAATTCCCGGATATTACACGTAAAGAAGTAAAAAAGGCAGCTAAGAATGCTTATGAGCGTTATCACAATCAGATTGAGGATATTAAGGCGAAAGGACAGCAAGCATTGCAGTTTGCACGGGAGAATCATCTAAAAACAATTGTTTTATGTGGCAGACCTTACCATATCGATCCGGAAATCAATCACGGTATTAACCAGCTGATGACCTCGTTAGGATTAGTGGTAATTACCGAGGATTGTGTAGCGGATTTGGTAGAACCGGTTCGTCCGAATGTATTAAACCAATGGACTTACCATTCCAGATTATATAATGCAGCAAAATATGTTACCGAACATGATGACTGTGAACTGGTTCAGTTGGTTTCTTTTGGCTGTGGAATTGATGCAATAACCACCGATGAAGTTTCCGCAATTCTGGCACAAGGCGGTCGGTTGTATACTCAGCTGAAAATTGATGAAATCAACAATCTGGGTGCAGTTAAGATTCGTTTGCGTTCCTTAATTGGAGCAGTGAAGGAGCGAGATGCCCACAATAAAAAGTAGGGCAGCAGATGTTTAGCAGTTAAAAAATAAAAATTTGACTTATAAGCAACAGAAAGGTATGGTTTTAGATGGAACAAATAAAAAAAGTACCTTTTACCAAAGAGATGAAAAAGACCCACACAATTCTGATTCCGACAATGTTGCCGATTCATTTTAAGATACTGGGTAATGTTCTGGAAAATTATGGGTATCATATCCGAATTTTAGATAACTTTGGGCAAGGTGTGATTGACCAAGGATTAAAAAATGTACATAACGATACCTGTTATCCGGCACAGCTTGTCATCGGTCAGATGATAGATGCACTGGAACATTGTGATTTGCCTTTGGACAAGGTGGCTTTGCTGATTACCCAAACAGGTGGTGGATGCCGAGCATCAAATTATATTCATTTGCTGCGCAAGGCATTGAACAAATGCGGATATGGGGATATTCCGGTCATCTCTGCAAGCTTTATTAAAAGTGAGCAGTCAGGCGGCTTTTCTTTGCCAATCTCTATGCTGCTGCAGGCAGTTTATGGATGCTTGTGCGGTGATTTGATTATGACATTGTACAATCAGTGTATACCATATGAAAAACAAAGTGGGGAAAGCCAAAAGGCAGTAGAGGACAGTGTGGCATTGGCACAGCAACTTTTCTGTAAAAAACTGCTGCGTTGGAAGGAAGTTGCACAGCTGATGAGAAAAATCATCGACCGCTTCAAAAAAGTACAGCGAACACAGGAAGAAAAAATAAAGGTAGGAGTTGTAGGCGAGATTTATGTAAAATATTCTCCTTTAGGCAACAATAATTTGGAAGAGTTTCTTCTGTCCGAAGGATGCGAAGTTGTTTGCCCCGGTTTGTTCGACTTTTTATTGTATTGTACCCATAACGCAGAGTTTGATTACCAACTGTATGGGATTGGAAAAGCAAAAGCAGCAGTGATGCACAAAGTCAACCGTTTTTTGCGTAACCGAAAGAGCGATATGATTCGTTTAATTGAAGAAAACAGCGATTTCCAACCACCATGCCGTTTTGAAAATACCATTGAATCCACTGAAGGATATATCAGCAAAGGTGTTAAGATGGGAGAAGGTTGGTTATTGACCGCTGAAATGGTAGAACTGATTCAACATTATAAGGTCAACAATATTGTTTGTACTCAGCCGTTTGGCTGTCTGCCAAACCACATTTGCGGAAAAGGTGTGATGAGAGTTATTAAAGAAAAAAATCCACAAGCTAATATTGTGGCAGTAGACTATGACTCCAGCGCATCAAAGGTAAATCAGCAAAATAGAATTAAGCTGATGCTGGCAAATGCACGTTTGATTGCTTCGTCACAAAGTGATGATGTACAAACTCAAAAAAAGAATAATCATCCTAAAAATCAGGAAGCACCAAAAGAAAATGATAGTACACAGCACAAAATAAAATGTAATGCAAAACAAGAAAAAAGCACTTTGGGATTTGTTGCCAGTCAGAGTGGTTGTGAAGAAACAAACAGGGATATTGTTTTGGAACCTGTGGGAGGAAACGTCTAGCAAAATTTATGGTTTCAACAGAAGGAGGCTAAACTTTGGACCTGTTTTTATCATTTTTAATATACAGCTTTTTGGGATGGCTTTGTGAAACAATCTATTGTTCCGTGGGTCAGAAAAAGTTTGTAAACAGAGGATTTTTAAATGGTCCGCTGTGTCCTGTGTATGGATTCGGTGCTTTGTCGGTTCTGTTTTTCTTGCGTCCTGTAAGCGAAAATTTGATTTTGCTGTTCCTTTTGGGGGTTATTGTTACCAGTGTAATTGAGTATATCACCGGGTATCTTTTAGAAAAACTGTTTGCTACAAAATGGTGGGACTATTCTACCTATCGTTTTAATATTCACGGCAGAGTATGTTTAAAAAACTCGCTGATGTTTGGTGTTCTGTCGGTCTTTGCAACACGTTGTGTTGATCCTGTGGTGCAGGGAATGGTTTCAAGCTTACCGTTTTGGATGGAAACAACATTCAGTGCGGTATTGGCAGTTATCCTTGTGAGTGACCTTGTGGTAACAGTACGCACCATCCTTGACCTGAACGGAACTCTCAAGCAGCTCCAACAGATGGTAGAACAGGCAAAGCTGGATACCGAGGATTATTTGAGGCAGAATCATCAGGAATTGCAAAAGAAAGTGGAGCAGAATATGCTTGACATTGAGCTTGGAAAGATGGAACTGCGCGAATACCTGGAGGAAAGAAAAACCGAACACACAAAACGATTGGAAGAACGCAAAAAAGAGTGGGCAGCAAAGATTGCAACAGAAAAAAGGGAAGCTGCCGAGCGTTTGGAAACCCGAATCAAAGAAGTTGCAAAACGAAATCGCTTTTTGCGCCGTCGCTTAATCAGTGCATTCCCTAATATGCACTCCACCCGTTACGAAAAAGCCTTTGAACGTGTGAAGGAAGAAATTTTAAAACGAAAAGGGGAATAGGTTTTCTTTTAAGTAAGAATTTAATGAATCTTTTTTGCAATTTTAGTAACTATGCAAGAGCATGATGCTTTATTCACTTTTCAGTTTATAATTAGGGTATAATTTTGAGCAGCCGCTTTGTAAGCAGGCTGCTTTTTGTTTTTTAAACTGGGAGAAATTGGGGGAAGCGGTTGTTTTTCATAAGAAAATATATTATAATAGTTTTACATTTGGCGAGTGATTTAGCTTGCAAGAACGAGCGATTTTGTATTTTCATTCATTGAAAAATAATCGGAAATATCACAAAAAACTTTTCTGCAAACGCAATAAATCTGCGTTTGTGGGACACTAATTTTATGATGGGTGGTGTAGAGGTGAAATTAGACACAGCTTTGGTGCTGGATGCCCAGAAGGGAGGTCAGGAGGGCTTTACAAGGCTTTATGAAGCAGTAGCCCCTTCATTGTACCGTACCGCATTGTACACCCTTGGAAACAGTCACGATGCGGAAGATGTGGTTTCGGAAACATTTATCGAAGCCTACAGAGGTTTAGCATCACTGAGAGAACCTCAAGCGTTCATTCCGTGGATTTACCGAATTTTATCCGCGAGGTGTAATCGAAAAATCAGGGAGTATGTACGTGCTCGTAACGAGATGGATATTGACCAGATGCTCCATCTTCCCGGTGAACAGGGAGAATTTGCAGAGGGAGTTTTAACTCGGACAGATTTACTGAGGGCACTACAAAACTTGAGCAGCGAGGAACGTCAAATTGTAACTTTATCGGTTGTGGAAGGGTATACAGCAAAAGAGATAGCATCCATTATGGAGAGCCCACAAGGAACAGTAAGTTCCAAGCTGTTTCGGGCTTTTAAAAAGATGAAAAAATATTTGGAAGGGGGGAAGCAGAGTTGACAGAGAACAAGAAAATAATAGAGGATGAAACCCCTTTAACCCCGGAGGAAGAAGAGGAATTATTGAGGGAACAGGAATATTTTAAAAACTGTTTTTCAAAAGTTTCTTGCCCACCGCTTCCCGAAAGCCTGAGTGCAGAAAATATTTGGAATAAAATCTGTGCAGGAGAGGGAGATCGCCAGATTTTTGCTGAACCAAATTTAGAAGAACCATTTTTAGAGCAACAAGAAGCTGCCCAAGAGAAAAAAATGGGCAAGCGAATTGACTTCCCACTGAATGAAGAAATAAATCAGAAACAGCAAAACAAGGTGGTTTCGGTTGGGGCAAAGAAACATAGATGGGCAATAGCTTGCACATTGGTGCTGGCAGTGGGATTGTCGGCTGTATATTGGAAGATGAAAGAACCCATGAAAACAGCAGACATGGTAGTTGAAAATGCTGCACCACAGGAAATGGACTCAGACTCAAAGATGTCAGAAAAAGAAGAACAAAAATCTGAAAGTAAACTGCTAATGGGAAAACAGAAGGCTGTTCCAAAAGTAGCAAGTGCACCACAGCAGCTTGAACAGCAGGCAGATCTTCAAAAATCAGAACAACAAGAATTGCCAAAGCAAGATGAAAAGGCAAAACAGCCGGAGGAACAAACTGTTCAACAAGAAAAGTTACAGGAACGAATGGCCGAACATCCTGACGCTGAAAAAAAGGCAGAGTCAGAACCAAGAGAGCAACTTCATCAAAAGATTTTAGCCGCTTTGTCCCAAGAAAAAGCAAGCGAAAAAGAATCAGCAAAAGAAGAAAATTCGGAAGCTGTGCAGTTTGCTTTGGAGGCACAGGGGATATCGGAAAATATGGCTGAAGCAATAGAGGATAGTGAACCGCCGGCAGATGAGCAAGAATATTCTTTAAAAAACGGAAGCTTATCTTATTCGGCGCAGAATGGAAAGACTGTTGTATATGATAAGGATCAAAAGCAAACCGCTTCAATACAACTGCCGACCGATGCACAAATTATTACCGGCGATCATTACTTGTTTGCTGTTACTTCCGATGAAGAATCACAGATGGTCCGTGTCATAGAGTATAATTTGACCGATTTAAGTAATCCGGTGCAGGGAGCTCAGTTTTCTCAGCAGGGAGAATTGTTCGATTTATATCGTTCCGGGGCAAGCAGCTGTACTGTAGTAACCAGTGTGTGGTTTACAAAAGAACAGGTAGAAGCCGGTGCGTTCCTGCCAATGGTAAATGGTCAGGAGTTTTCAGCAGAAAATGTTCAGGTGATTGAGGGCTATTCTGAACAAGGAAAAATCAATTATATTCTAACTACAACCTTAACAGAAGGTTCTGTAACCACTCGAGGAGATTTATATTTACAATAAAGAAGGGAAATTACACAATCTAAGTTGAGTGTTTGTAGAACCATAATCCACAAAATCCTTAATTTATAACAATAAATGATGATTTTCTAATAAATAAGCAATACTAAGGCAAAAGCCTCAGTATTGCCTATTTTACTGTAAGGGTATTTTTGTTAAAGGATGATGTTATTATGCTAAACGAATGTTTAGATAAGGATTCTGTATATACAGAAAAAATGATAGAGAAACTACCGATAGCATTTTCAGTATCTTCTATTATTGCATCAATAGAGTAAATGCTTTAATGTGAAAAATATCTATAGCGAAAAACTTTTTGTATTTAGGTTAGAAACAGCTTAATGAATACACCAAAATAGATAGAAGGTCTTTTTATGAAATCAGATAGAAGTAGAAGATGCAAAAATATATTTGAATTGTAGCAAAATATTGTAGAAAAAACTGTATGAACAGTTAAGAGCAAATACAGAAAATATTGAAATTCTATATTGTAGAAGAAAAAAAGATAGGGGTATAGCGATAAAACCGCAAAGTTTGTATTTACTTGATGAAAGGAATTCCATTACAATAAAATACAGCTTGCTTTAGTAAAAAGTTAAAAAATAAATGCGGTTTAATGATATAGTGTTCCAATATAAAAACTGAAAGAATGAAGAAAGAAAGTTTCTTTTTCGGCATAGAAAATATAAAATTGACAGAGCAGAAAATATATCGGAAATTATCTAAATGATAACCTGTTAAAGATATGGAACAGAATTAAAAGATGTGTTGTTTTATGTGGAAATATCAAGAAACGAGAGGAAAAATCTGGAACGAAGGAGGTAGATGGAACAAACTTTTATATAAAATTACCAAAAACAACCTATTTTATGAGTACTTTTGCTGGTATATTTCAATGGAGGGTGAAATATTTTAAATACTATTTATATAGAATAAAAGAAAAACATATACATTTTAACCAAAATTATAATTTATAGTGAATATTAAATAGAACAAATGTTATTTTTTTTGACAAAATATACAGTATATTTTACTAAAAATATATCTAAAGGAGAAAATGATTAGTCAATATTGACATAAAAATAAAATGTTGATATTATGGTCTACGGGTAATCGAAGTGTTAAAAATAAAAAAATAATTTGTTATATAATTTTTACATATAAACGTGTAAATATGTGAGAATATCTAAGGAGGAAAAATTCAATGACAAAAACAATGAGCAGAATTCTTGCACTTGGATTAACAGCAGCATTGCTGTTGACAGGCTGTGGGGGTTCTAACGAAGAAACAGTAGGGGAGAGCGGTTCTGGGGAAGCAAGCGCACAGAATAAAGACGAAATTAAAGATTTAGTTTACCCAAGACTTGCAACCAGAGAGCTTGAAACATTTAACCTGCTGTATAGTCAAAGACTGGAAGACCATGAAACCCTGTGTAACTTGGTTGATGGTTTGCTGGAAGTAGACAGTTACGGTAAGCTCCAGCCGGGTATTGCAGAAAAATGGGGTACTGAAGATGGCGGTTTAACCTGGACATTCAATCTCCGTGACGGTGTAAAATGGGTAGATATGAATGCACAGGAAAAAGCAGACTGCACAGCTCAGGACTTTGCAACCGGTTTGGAATGGGTTCTGAACTTCCATAAGAATGACTCTGCAAACACTTCTATGCCATTTGAAATGATTAAAGGTGCAGAAGAATATTACGAATATACAAAGAGCCTTTCTAAAGAAGAAGCTTATGCATTGACAGCAGGTGAAGGTTCTAAATTCCGTGAAATGGTTGGCATTGCAACACCAGACGACCATACAGTTGTTTACACTTGTATCAACCCAACTCCATATTTTGACACAGTTGGCACATATGTTTGTCTGTTCCCAATGGCTCAGGGTATGATTGATGAGCTGGGCGGTGCAGAGGCTGTTAAATCCATGAACAATGAAACAATGTGGTATAACGGCTGCTACACAATGACCTCCTACATTCAGGGTAATGAAAAGGTTCTGGAAAAAAACCCAATGTACTGGGATAAAGAATGCAGCCTGTTTGATACTGTTACCATCAAGATGGTAGAATCCGCAGATATTGCATTCCAGCTGTATCAGTCCGGTGAAGTTGATTACTGCGACCTGACAGAAAGCAATATCAAAACAATTAGCGAGAATGAAGGACACGAATTCCATGATTACATGGTACCAGGTGTTGCATCCAAATACTCCTTCCAGTATCATTTCAACTTTAATAAGAAAAAACCAGATGGTACAGTAGATACAAACTGGAACACTGCTATTGCAAATGAAGCATTTAGACGTTCTTGGTACTATGGTCTTGATTTGACCGACCTGTGGAAACGAAGCGATGCTATTAACCCAATGAACAGCGAAAACAACTTCTACACCATGAAAGGTCTTGTTTACACCTCTGACGGTACAGAATACACCGAGCTTGTAGCAAAAGAATTAGGTCTGGAAATCAACGGTAAAACACCGGCAAGACTGAACAAAGAAAAAGCAGAGCAGTATAAGAAACAGGCTATGGAAGAATTGTCTGCTTTGGGCGTTACTTTCCCGGTTGTTGTAGACCACTATATTCCAGCATCTTCTCAGACCGCTCTGGATGGTGCAAATGTTTTGAAACAAATATTCTCTCAGTCCTTGGGTGATGACTATGTTGTTCTGAACATCAACACCTATGTTTCTAAATTAAACTCTGAAGTTATTCAGCCACATCTCCATTCTATCCTTAATAATGGATGGGGTGCAGACTACGGTGATCCACAGAACTATCTGGGACAGGAAACTTACGGAACTCCACAAGCATACTATTCTGAGAACTACTCTTACATCAATGAAATTACCGAAGAAACTCCAGAAAACAAAGCTCTGTTGGATACTTACAAAGAGTACACAAAACTGGTAGAAGAAGCAAATGCAATTATTGATGACATGGATGCAAGATATAAAGCTTATGCAAAAGCAGAGGCATTTTTGCTTGACCATGCACTGGTTCTTCCTGTAAACTATCAGCAGGGTTGGTGCTTGAGCAGAATTGACAACACCAGCAGAATGAATGCTATGTTCGGTATTCAGAATGAAAAGATGAAAAACTGGAGAACCAACAAAGACGGTTACACAACCGAACAGGCACAGACCCTTGCATCAGAGCATGCAGCTGCAAAAAAAGCTTAAACCTTATAAAATAAGTCTAAAAATAGAGATTCCAAATTTGGAATCTCTATTTTTTTGTTGTAAAAATAAAAACGAATTTATAAAATAATAGGTAAATTTTTGAGAATAAAAATAGTATTTATAAAAATATAATAAATTTGTGATGAAATCTACTTAAATATACATAAGATATAAAAATAAATTATTTAGTTTAAAAATACTATTGATTATTGACATACAAAGATTTAGATGATACAATAATACCAAACTTTTATACTAAGCATATAATAATAAAAACGGTGTCAATCAAAGGTTTTTGTAAAAATTACCTTTGATAATTTTTATAATGTCACAATAAGGAGGAGAGTACATGAAAAAAAGGTTTTTGGGGTTAGTCAGTTTGATGCTGATTTTTTCGCTGATTTTTGGCGGATGCTCAACAAGTGAAGAAAAAGAAAAAACAACAGGCGATTCTTCTGAAAAACAGGGAGAAGAGCAAAAGGAAAGCCAAGAAATAAAAAATTTGGTTATTCCAAAGTTGGCAACAAGAGAATTGGAGACATTTAATATTCTGTATAGCCAGTTGGCGGCAGACTTTGAAAATCTCTGCAATCTAGTTGAAAGTTTGCTCGAAGTTGACAGCCATGGTGCCCTCAAGCCAGCACTTGCGGAAAAATGGGAAACAAAAGATGGCGGTTTGACTTGGAATTTCAATCTTCGTGATGGTGTAAAATGGGTAAATTTAAATGGCGAGGAAAAAGCCGATTGTGTATCCCAGGATTTTGCAACCAGTTTGGAGTGGGTACTGAACTTCCATAAGAATGACTCAGTTAATACCTCTATGCCTATTGAGATGATTAAAGGTGCAGGGGAATATTACGAATATACAAAAAATCTTTCTAAAGAAGAAGCGTATGCTCTGACAGCAGAAGAAGGTTCCAAATTCCGTGAAATGGTTGGTGTGGAAACTCCGGATGACTTAACAGTAGTTTATCGTTGTATTGAACCTAAACCATATTTTGATTCTGTAGCAACTTATGCGTGCTTATTCCCAATGTCACAAAAAATGGTGGATGAACTGGGTATTGATGGTGTCAAGTCGATGAATAATGAAACAATGTGGTACAATGGCTGCTACACCATGACTTCTTATGTTCAGGGAAATGAAAAAGAGTTTACCAAAAATCCTGCTTATTGGGATAAAGAGTGTAATTTGTTTGATACAGTTACCATTAAAATGGTAGAGTCAAATGACGTTGCATTCCAGCTGTATCAGACCGGTGAAGTGGATTATGTCGAATTAACAGAAAGCAACTTGAAAACGATCAGTTCTAATAAGGACAATGAACTGTATTCGTCCCTAGTTGAAAAACCGGCAGATAAATATTCTTACCAGATTCACTTTAATTATAGTAAAAATAAAGAAGATGGTACACCGGATACAAACTGGAATACTGCCATTGCAAATGAAGCATTCAGAAAAGCACTGTTTTATGGATGGGATCTTTCTGAATATTTTAAACGCACAAATGCTTTAAATCCAATGACCTGCGAAAACAACTATTACACCATGAAAGGCTTAATCTATACCTCCGATGGTAAAGATTATGTAGAGTTGGTTCGTGAAGAATTGGGATTGCCAGAGTTGAACGGTGAAAAAATGGTTCGTCTGGACGCAGAGAAAGCAAAGAAATATAAAGAACAGGCAATGAAAGAATTGACTGCTCAGGGAGTTACCTTCCCGGTAGGTTTGGATCACTATATTTCAGGTGCAAACCAGGTAGCATTAGATAGTGCAAATGTATTAAAACAAACTCTCTCTAACAGCTTGGGTGACGATTTCTTGGTATTAAATATAAAGACTTTTGTTACTAAAGCATCAAAAGAAGTTTTTGATCCTAAATTACATTCAATTTCTACCAATGGTTGGGGTGCAGACTATGGTGACCCACAGAACTATCTGGGACAGGAAACTTACGGATATGATAACGCATATTATTCTAAGAGCCAGTCTAAGATCAATGATGTGAAGGAAACAGAGCAAACCAAAGCATTGCTGGATACATATAAAGAATATACTTCTCTGGTAGAGCAGGCAAATGCAATCCATGATGACTTAGACGAAAGATATGCAGCTTATGCAAAAGCAGAGGCTTATCTGTTGGATCATGTTTTGGTTTTACCACTGAACTATAATGTTTCCTGGTGCATGACAAAGATTAACCCATACAGCAAGATGAATGCAATGTATGGAAGTATCAATGAAAAGATGAAAAACTGGGAAACAAAGAAAGATGGTTACACAACCGAAGAAATGAAACAAATTGCTGAAGAACATAAATCAGCTTCTCAAAAGTAAGAAAAAAACAAAAGCAGAGATTCTAAAATGAATCTCTGCTTTTGTTTTGAAGATGGCTCAACTGTAAATATCGGAGAGCAGGATATCTAAACTAAGTTAATTTTCTTTTACAGCAGAAGAAAAACGAAAGTTTTGGATGATATCAATTAAAAAAGAGGAGATTGTTACTGTAACTAAAGAAAAAGCAATCTTCTTAAAAGGAATATAAGAAAGAGATAGAATAAGAACCGTTAAATCTGTTATCAAATATGCACGAGATAATTTCCAATTCATTAACTTTGAGATGATTAAAGCCAAAGCATCATCACCTCCACTGGAACCACCTTGACGAACAATTAAACCGACCCCCATGCCGACAAATAAACCACCAAAAATGGAAGCAAGTAATGGTGTTGAAGAAAGATCGGGTAATATTGGAGGAAATTGCTCCCATAAACGAAAAAATGCGGATAAGCTGAAACTAGAAAAAATAGAGAATTTAATAAAAGAACTTCCTAAATATTTAAAGGCAAATATGTAACAGGTCAAGTCCAAGATTGGTGCAATGACAGATGACGGAATATTAAACCAATGATTGAGAAACAAAATCATTCCAAGGACACCACCTTCTGTAACTTGAGATGGGCGGTGAATATTATAGATTCCGAAAGACAGTATTGCGGTACCTAACAGAATAAGTGTTAATCTTGAAGCAGTAAAACCATCTGTTAATTTTCGAGTGTATTGTATGAATTTATTTTGATCCATGTTTTTGACCTCCTGTTTATTTATTATTCCTCGTAGTATCATTCGTAACAATCATTTTATTCTACGCCTGTATTCTTGCTCACCACTATATGATAAAGTATGGTATAATACTAGAGTCAATAGGCCCAAAAGAGAAAGAATAAAATTATGGAGAATGAAATGAAAGATTACTATAAAATCAGTGAAATATCAAAAATATATGGAATCGGAGTTGATTCACTTCGATACTATGAGCGCTTGGGCATTTTAAAGCCTCACCGAGATCGGAATGGGTATCGTATGTATAGTTTGAAAGATATCTATAAGTTAAATATGATACGAGATTTGCGAGGGTTAAATTTCTCTATGAATCAAATCAAAGAGTATTTAGAAAAACAGGATATTAAAAATACATTAGAAATTTTGCATCGCCAACAAAAGTTGATTGATATGCAAATGAAGGAACTGATTCAAAATGAAAAACGCATTCAGGACAGAATAACCAGCCTTACAAAAGCACAAAAGATTAAAACAGGAGAATTTATAGTTAAAGAAATGAAGGCTAGGCGATGTTACCAACTGAGTGAACACATTACAAGGGACGAAGAAATGGATTTTGTAATGAAAAAAATACATAGAAAATACGAAGGAAAAATTCCCGATTTTGGGAATCAAGCCATTGGTGCTTTTTTATCAATGAAGGAGCTAGAATCGGGAATTTCTAATGTATATGATGCAGTGTTTTTTGTTGTAGACGACGATTTTGATGAGTGCAATCTTGAACTTCCAACCGGTATGTATCTATCCTATTTTTATAAGGGAAATTATGAGCAAAACGGAAAATATGTATCGCAAATGTTTCAATATGCCGAAAAAAATGGGATAAAAGTTTGTGGTACACCGTTTGAACTGTATGAGATTGATAACCGTGATACGATTAAAGAAGAGGAATTTTTAACAGAAATTCAAGTTTTAGTAGAAATATAGTTAGCAACGAGGAAAAGCCTTATCAAAGAATTACCTACAGTGAAGGGAAAAGTCTTTGATAAGGCTTTTCTATTGTTTTATTATAATATATATATTTGACCTTAAAAATTACGAAATAAAATTATATATAAATGAATTTACATGGTTTT